>NZ_JJOV01000003.1:0-3704 GCF_000979385.1 Methanosarcina sp. 2.H.A.1B.4 | reverse complement strand
GACGGCATACGAGATTCCTCTACGTCTCGTGGGCTCGGAGATGTGTATAAGAGACAGGGATAGGGCAGTGCGTACTTACAGCTCCTACAACTGCAGTCTTTAACGGGCTGCCTGACGCTGAGAAGCAATTTAATATTGGCTTTAAACTCAAATTCTTCGGAGACGGTATGGAGTCCGAGACCCAGATTGCAGGCCGCAAAGTATACAAAGTCCCGATCATGGAAGGAGACTTTGTGAGTGAAGAAAATATAGGAGCAGTAGCCGGAATTGCAGGCGGAAACTTCTTTATCTTCGGAGACTCCCAGATGAGCGCCCTGACTGCAGCCGAGGTTGCTGTTGATGCAATTACGGAACTTGAAGGCACAATTACCCCATTCCCGGGCGGCATTGTCTCAAGCGGATCCAAGGCCGGAGCAAACAAGTACAAATTCCTGAAAGCTACTGCAAATGAAAAGTTCTGCCCCTCCATAAAGGACAAAGTGGAAAACACCGAAATTCCTGCTGATGTCAATGCTGTCTATGAAATCGTCATCAATGGGATTGATGAAGAGAGCATAAAAGCAGCCATGAAAGCTGGAATAGAAGCTGCGGTAACTGTCCCCGGAATCAAGAAGATTTCTGCAGGTAACTACGGCGGCAAACTGGGTAAGTATCAGTTCAAACTTCACGAGCTCTTCTGAGCTCAAAAATTCTTTTTTTAACAATTCCATTTCTTTTTTTCAGACTTCACAAGCTCTCTTGAGTTTAAAAATTATTTTTATCAATCCATTTCTTTTTTTTCCATATATTTTTCTCACATACCTGTTCTTCACGTAGTTCTCCATCTTTCTCTCATACCTTTTATCGCATACCTTTTTATTTTCCAGACCGAATTACTGTTCCGGAAAAATTTACTAAGTAAGCATAAAGTAAGTTTAAAGTAAGCTTATAAGGTCCATTCTTTAGAAGTCTAGTTTTTAAGGGTTACTTTTCAGATTAAGAAAGTTACTTTTCAGATTCGGAGAAACAAAATGAGAGTGGAAACATGAACAGACAAAAAACCAATTATTTAATAGACCTTGCCCTGACAACGCTGTTTTTTGGAGTCGCAGGTACAGGTCTTTTCATGTATTTTTTCATACCTTCGGGAGTTCAAAGGGGTAGATACCTGGTGTACATGGGGCTAACGAAAGCTACCTGGATCTGGATACATAGTAGAGTTGGAATCCTGATGTCAATTCTTGTGGCAATTCACCTTATCTTCCATTGGAAGTGGATTATATGCACTACGAAGAGTTTATTCAGTAAAGAAAAGTGTGAGTTGTAAAAGATTTTCAAATAACAGTACCTTTCGTGCTAATAAGCAGTAAAAAATAAGAAAAAGTTCTGGAAAAAGTCATGAAAAAACATCCAGGAAAAAGTTCTGGAAAAAGTCCTGGAAAGCAAAGATGTTATCCCGCTACCAGAGAACTGTTTTTCAGAGTCCGAGAGCACTGAATCCAGAAAGGAGAATGTCCCTCGGGTCGAGGCCTGTAACCTGTAGCATTACATATGCCCCAAGGAAAGTACCTATCATACTTCCGATATTGGCAAAGCTGGCCACAAGAAGAACACGCATGAACCGGTTTTTGAACATTTCTTTGAAAGTTTCTATCCCTGCAAGGGCTTTAATATCGTCAGTGGTTGGACTTCGCTGTTTTGCTTCTACCAGACCTGCAAACCAGCCTGCAGCCATCATAGGGTTCAGAGAGGTTAACCAGGCAACCGAAAAAGCTGTGAGAGCAGAGTATGGATGTCCTCCTGCCAGCAGGGCGCCGGCTGCGCTCAGAACCCCGTTAATGAGGAACCACCATCCGAAAGCTATCAAAAGGAGGTTCAGGGGGGTGCCCGATGCGAGGAGCAATAAAAAAACCAGAAGCGCGAGACCAACTATTCCAAAACCGATAATTTTACCGATTCCAATGCGCTTCTTCGGAATCTCCATAAGAGTGCTAAGTGGCGGAATACTCTTTGGGTTTTTCAGGTAGTTAATTATTCCTGGTTTATGTCCTGCTCCAACCACTGCAACAATAGTTTTATTTCCGCCTGCAGCCACCTTGAGGATGCTACCTGCAAGGTATGCGTCCCGCTCATCTATGAGAGTTTCAGCCGCAGTTGGGGCAAATTCTCTGAGCTCACTGACAAGGGCTGTGACAACATCCTGTTGAGTCATCTGATCGATATCGATCTCGGCTCCTTTTCCTATTCCTATCAGGCCGCCTATGAGAGAACCAAGCATTTTTATTTTCTCCAGGAATTTCATGCGGCCCCAGAAACGCTGGAGCGTAACCTGGATATCCCTGTCAATTAAAGCTACTCTGGCTCCTAATGCTTCTGCTTCATCGATTGCGGAAATCATCTCAGAACCGGGTTTTACACCCATGTCTTCACCGATTTTTTTCTGCACATAGGCAAGTAGCCAGTTGACAAGGTAAAAGTATACTTTTCCTTCAGTGAGAATTTCCTTTATTGGAAGCTGATTCGTCTCCTGGATATTTCCTTTCAGAGAATCATAACGTGCCCGGCAGAGCTCGATGGCTACAATATCGGGTTTAAGTTTCCTGATAGTATCCCTGACTTCAGCCACGCTCTTTTCCGAAACATGTGCCGTACCTATGAGCACAACCTTTGAAGGCTGAAACTCGGCAGCCGGATTGGTCCCATCCTGAGACGGAGGCTGGAAAGAAGAAGGAACTGAAAGTTCCGAAGCTGAATCAGGAAGAGGTTCCGCAATAAACTCGGAACTTATATCGAGCTTCACTTCGACCTCTCCGGCTTCTGCTACAGATGGCAGTACAGAAGCCCGGGTTTCCTCTGGCTTGTTGATTGAAGAATCAGAAAGCTTAGACTTTCCGACAGAAACATTATCTTCCGCGGATTCGGTTATAAGTTTGTCCATAGAGTATATTGACTCCTGAGATGAACTATGAAAATTGAATTCAGGATCCTTGTCCTGAGAATCTGTAATTTTAGACCTATCCATTATCAGTCTCTCTGTTGCGGCATATTAGAAATGACGGATAAAAATGTATAGAGCAGAGCATTTCACCGTATTGCTATGTACTGCTGTCCAGAGTACATCACTCTACCTTCAAGCCCATTGCCAGAATACGTTACTTTATCCATTATACCTTTATCCATTATACGTCCGAATTTTAAACACTTACTGCCGCGAATTCGAAGATATAATGTGAATGGTTTAGCACACAGGTAATTCAATATATAGTATAATTAAGCCATACACATTAAATAAGTTACACATGTTATATAACTGATCTGTAAAATAACTGATCTGTAAAAGTCAATCTATACATAACCAACCTATACATCATAACCAACCTATACATCATAACCAACCTATACATAGCCAATTTGTAAGGATCTGAATATGAGATAAGTTATGTTATACCGTGAGATAACTAAATTATAATTGCCGGATACCAAACTATGCTTCAAAGATATTAAACTACACATCTAAGATATTAAACTATACTTCAAAGATATAAAACTATACATCTAAAGTTAAACTATACTTCAAAGATATAAAACTATACATTTAAAATAACCAGATCATAAACATGATATAATTATAGTTCTTGACGTAACCTATTACACAGATTAATTCTTATATTCTCTTATGGTGGGGAAAGAACAAATTGCTATTGATCGGAAGTTAAGTTTTGACG
>NZ_JJOV01000018.1:0-3787 GCF_000979385.1 Methanosarcina sp. 2.H.A.1B.4 | reverse complement strand
CACCTGCGGGACGCAGGGTTGAGCTCGCGTGACTTGTCCTCAATAGAGGAAGGGATGACCCGAGAAGCCAGTCAGTCTTTAGCTGAGTGGTAGTTCACTCTGGTGGTTTTGCATTAATCGTCGACTGCAGGCATCTGAAATTCCTTTACTATCTTTATTTAATAATACCGATTTAATACTGCTATTTTTCTCCTGGTATTTTCTCCTGTTATAATACCGTTATCCTGATGCCACCTTTATTATAGTTAATTCTTACAGTTATAATTTTTATATGAAAGTTCCTCATCTTAAAAATTTTGGGTGCACCCATCTTAAAGTCATATAGCTGATCTACCTTGTCCTCTATCTTAATCATATAATTGACCTTTTTCTTCCACTCTCCGGACCGGGACGTTCAGGGTTTTCAGGGTCATCCGCCCTTTTTTCGTTTGCTCTCTTAGGTTCATATAGCTTGAATTCTGGAAAGCAAAAGGAGGAGGGTTTTTATATCAGATTGCACATCTGTTTCTCTTATACCTGAATCAACTAGAGGAGTTCTGACTACGCTTACAAGTTTAATTTCATCAACTTCCGCTTCTTCTGGTGCGTTATCAATGATGACCACACTAGGGGTCCCTGAAGGTGCATCAGTGGCCGTAGCGACTTTGCTTTTACTGTTACTTTTCCGAGACTTCCTTCCTCTGTCAAAGAACTGGGGAGATTCTGTAAAAACGTCTCTGAATATGGGAATAATTCCACTTCTGTTTTCTTTCGGTGCCGTTATTCTTTATAAGCTTGTAGCTCTCTTTTAACGTCTGGAGAGCTCATTTAAGCCTTGAATTCATGCGCATCGACAAAAATATCTCTTTTTTAAAACCTCATGGAATTAATATCATTCTCATTTTTTTAAAAAAGCTTTCGGCTTTCTTTTCTGCCTGTTAACTTTCATGCATTCCTCTTCTCTTTTTTCTCTTCTCCTCTTTTCCCGTTTCCTTTACCTCTTCTTCTTTTCAGGCATCACCTTACAGGAAGGAACAGGTGAACAAGTTTAGAGAAAATGAGTCCAGAAAACGCAACTTTTTTAAAAAATGAATTTAGAAAAGATGGGGGATAACCCCAAAGAGGAAGACGTTTATGAAGCCATGGATCATTGTGACCAGAGGGAGGCTTCGGGTTCTGTAGAACATAAATCCTATGATAAAACCTACAAAGAGAGTGTAGAATACTTCACCTATGTTTCCATACCCTGAATGCATTAATCCGAACAGGACGCTTGTGATAATCAGACCCCCCCGGCTGCCGAGAAACTCTTCGAGCCGGTTCTGCAGAATGGACCTGAAGATGATCTCTTCAACAAGACCTACTAAAAAGACCATAACAAGGGTAAGTCTCAAAAGGGAGGGAATTGAAAGGTCGGGGATGAGGTAATTTGTCTCTACTATTAAGTATTCCCCTACTCCAAGCAGGAGCCCCATAATTATCGAGAGTGGAATATAAATCCACATCCTTTTGAAGGTCATTCCAAGCCGTTCTCTAGTAAACCCCTGGTCGGTGAGTGCAATGGTTACTGGAATTGTAAGGAGTCCGTAAATAAAGACAAACGAGTAAAGGGTTTCCTCATAAAATGCTGGCATTGAGAGGTTTACAAGTCGCAGGATTGGCAGCAGGAGCAGGGCCTGGTAAGTTTTCTGAATCTCCTCATTTTTGATATATAACATGGAAAGAGAAAGCCCTAGCAGGGTGACTGCGTGTACCTCCATGGCTTCTATAGGTCTTCCAGAATATATCATAAATTCCGCAAAAGCGATGGCTAAAATCGGAATTATCAGGTAAAGTCCTTTGTTTTTCAATGAAGACTTCTGTGCCGCCCTATTTTCAGGTACGTGCATATACTCAGGAGTTTGTATCTCTCTCTTTTCAGGTGTTTGCATCTCCTGATTCTCATATGTTCCCATCTTCAGGCCTCCTTGGTAACGTTTATCCAGAGGCGCAGGTCCCTGTAAGGCACATCCTTTTCAGTCTCGTTGAAAAGCAGGAACTCAAGCTCCATATTCTCTCCTTCAAAAGAGGGGGTTATCTCAAGGGGCTCTTCCAGGGTTATGTTGTCGTCAAGTTTTATATTTCTCAGGTTCTCAGGTAGCGGCAGGGATCTGTTTTCGAGCCTGACATCCATTGTATAGTTTACTGCCCTATGCTCATGGTTTGCGATCCCTATAATGACGGTTCCACTTTCTCCCTGCACATACTCTGTAGTATAGTTCTCAGCTTTTCCCTCGGGCCCGAGGATATAGAATTCTGTAAATGGCTCATGGTCGTGGGGAACTATGGATACATAAGCCACACTTCCTACTAAGGCCAGAACGGAAATTGCCAGAAAAGTTCTGAGTGTCTTTTCTGTTGACGACTCAGGTTTTCCCATAACTTCAACTAACAGGGAACGGGCAGAAGCCTTGAAAGAGATCCCAAAGGTTTTGTCTTCTGGAAGCTGCCTCCTGCGGACATATGCTGCTGCACATGCAAGGATGATAAATACAGAGAGGCTTGCAAGAAGAGGTACTTCCTTGATCCCGAATGATGTATTATTAAGTACAAGTCCTATAAGCGGTACTATTGCAACGCTCATTCCAACAGAAAGTGCTGCTCTTTCAATTCCCTCAAGTCCGGTTTTTGTTGGAAATAGCAAGGCTACAAGGGCATACCCCGGTAGGAATAATACCAGTGGTAGGCCAAGGACTATGCGAATAAAACTCTCACTTAGTACAGGAATAAGTACGAAAATATCCGTGAGAACTACAAGGCCTACCACAAACAGCAGGTCAGATGGAAACTTCTGGTTCCCGGCCATATGACTCCTCATAAAACGGTTTTAATGTTTTTCTGGCTTTCCAGTTTTATCTTTCTTGATCAGGTTAATCTGCCTATTTCATCATCCCTCTCGAGGGGATTTTCAGAAAACCTTTTAGGCTGTTTTTTTCGGTCGGTCTTCTATAATCTTCTGCTGCGAAGAGTTGAGAACCGGAAGGTTGGGGATTGGCCCGAGTTTCTATTCAGGAACTTTCTTTTCTATTTAGTAAAGCTTCCGTTCCTGAATAGTTTCTCTTTTTTTAAATAATGATTTTAACTCGATCTACTCAAATACTTTTTTGTATAAAATATCTTCCCCTTTTCCTGTATGTTATTATAAAAATGTATTTCTTCTTTATGACCTTGCTGAGGAATTTTACGGTTCAGATTAAATCTGATACTTTTTTGAGGGGGTTTCCTGAATAAGTCTATTCTTTTTTTATGCTACTGCGTATCGTAAAAAACTTCTTAATTTCCTTATCTGTATAAATTTTTATTCCCATATTGATACTAAGTAAGATTTATATCGGAGCGCTTTAAGCTCCTTTTCTGGCGAACGGGATTTCCAATTAAGCTTATTTCTTTTTCGTTATCGGGGGGACTGCTTAATTATCTTTTGTGTCCCAATGTTTATATAGCTCATCTCTTAAAACAAATACACGTCTTATTCCGAACTCTGACTTGCTTGCAGGGCATCTTTCCTTTCCCTAAAAGGAGCACAACAATCCCCCAAATGATGCGCTGTAGATCTGGTTACAGACGATCCTTAGAAACCCTTTAAAGTTTGTGGAGCGATGACTCTGAAAAATGTATTCAATGTATTTGAAATTCTCGCCGATTTCTCTATAGAAAGGCGCTTTATAAACATTCTTGAGTTTTTTCATCAAAGAGGTAGATGATATAATATGACCATTACTATTGCAGCCATGCCTGCGTATAACGAAGCCCATTCCATTGCAGATGT
>NZ_JJOV01000075.1:0-3926 GCF_000979385.1 Methanosarcina sp. 2.H.A.1B.4 | reverse complement strand
TTGAACGGTGTTGGCGAGACAAACATTATTTGCTCTAGGGCGGTATAGCATAGGTGCAATCCCTTAGATGCCTGCCAATTCATTGGCGGGAGCCGTCACAGAATCAAATTTTGATGAAACTGATAATCTTTTCTCCCTCATTTACTCTCCTGAGAAAATCCTCTCTGTCAATATAAGGAATTCCGGCAGCTATAGAATCAGCCGCTTTTCTGCCGATGCCCGGAATTTCCCGGATAAGGGCAGGAGATGCGGTGTTTATATGCAGGGGATAGGGAATCCCGGTAATCGAACGCATTCCGTGTCCTGTGACAGTAATATCCGTGAATTTTCGCAGAGGAAGGAGGGCAGGAACTCCCACAAGTAGAGGATAAGAGCCAAGCTGCCTCCCGAAAGTGACCCCTCTGTCATGCACCTCGCACATTACATCTCTCAGTACCGTTCCTTCCGGCACGACCCGCCGGAGCATTGGAAGGTCGATGTTCTTCCGGACCTGTTCCTTATAGTCCAGAAAGAGTTTCTTGTGCTTCCTGGTTGCTTCGTCCCTTCCGTACATTGGAGTTCCGGGAAATGCCATAACCTGCCGGATATTAATCCTTCGGAGAAGCAGCCCTGAATCAAACACCTGCTGAAGGAAATCATAATTCAGCTGGAACGTTTTTTTCGTCTCACCCATCAGCCCGTGTACAAAATTAATGCCAGGAAGAATTTCCGGAAGCCCATTTGCCCCGCGCACGGCCCCAAGCCTGTTTACCAGTTTGATCGCCTCAAAAACTTCTTCGGAAGTCGCCTTGAGGGAATTTGCTGCAATCACCACGGGGTCAGCAGTCTCCATCCCAAAGGCTGCTACATCTCCGGGGGTGTGATATTTGATAATCGTCTTCAGAATCTGCTCTGACTCTTCGGGGTATGCTGCAAGGGTTATCGGATTTGCGTTGTCCATATGAAGCACGGAAAGCTCAGGTGCGGAATTCCGGATTCCACGGTAAAGCCTTTCAAGAACCTCGGGAACGGGTTTAGGGACAGGGCCTCCGGCATCGGTCCCGTGGTAAGAAAAAAGGTCAGGCTGCCTTCCTATTCTAAAATAGCGGGCTCCATGGGAATAAAGTGCAGAGACTTCGGAGACAACATCCTCTACAGGCCTGTAGTCCGAAGCCCCATAAAATGGCTCGGTACAGAAAGAACAGTGGATCTGCCTGCCGCAGCCCCTGTAGGTTTCAAGCTCGCACATACAGTAAGGGTAGTCCGGGTGCTGCCGGATCAAAAAAGCTCCTTTCGACCCCCAGCGCCCTATCTCGGCTGTTGTCCTGAAACGGTGGTCAATGGATTCCGGGGCTTTCAGCTTTGCAGGAAAGCTTCCGTTGCTTCCACTGCATCCGTTCCCGCCAGCCCCTCCCTCAAAGAGATCGTAAATAAAAGCCTCGACATCCATTTTTGCAAGCACGGCTTCTCCCAGGCTTATCCCGCTTTCCGTTCCCTTTGCAGCCCTTCCGCCTTCGCTGCTGAAACCGAGCCTGATAGGGCCGCCTATAACCTTTACCCCGCTCGCAGCCCGAAAGATAGTTTCGATCTCTCCAGGCGTGATAGGGGAAGCCCGAAGATATTTTCCAGGCACGGTCATGCCTGCAATAATTACCAGAAGATCTGCCTTGCCTATAAGCTCGCCAGCCCAGGGAGGGTTTTCCCTCAGGGTGTCGATGGTCAGGTAGTGAATATCGTTTTCGGAAAGCCCGCGCTCTCTAAGAGCTCCTGCTATGTACCGTGCGTAAGGGGAAAGGTATGGAGGAACCCCGAGGCAGGCGGGCTCGTCCACATAACCGTCTATGATGAGTGCTTTCATATCAGTTCTCGTTTCCTTTGTTTGATAATTAAAGTTGGAAGCATATGAAGTTGGAAGCATATACAGTGCAATCGGATATTAGATACAGGCGATTGGTAGATGCAGTAGGGTTATAGAAACATAGTGTAAGGTAACTGTAATAGAGCAGATTAAGAGCAGATTATAAAATAGACGTTAGAAACAATATAAAAAACACTGCTGCAGAAAAACACCGTAAACACAGAAGAGAAGAAAAATAATTATAAAATTGTTTTAGGGCCGGGACCGAGAATCGAACTCGGATCGTGGCCTCCACAGGGCCACAGGATAACCTCTACCCTACCCCGGCCACAGGGTCTGGTACTTCAGGTTTGAAGCAACCTATAGAAGGAGTTTATTTATATAAAGTTTTTGCCGGAAAAAGCAGGAGACTTTTCCAAGAAGAGGGAAGTTTTCTGTTTTCCGGCATTCTGAACAGGTAAAACCCCGATTTTTGGAGGGTTTCGGCTTGCTTCAGGCAAATATCAGATCATTTTAAGCCTATCAAGGGCAAGTTTTGCAGCCTTTTCTCCGGAAAGGAGCATGCCTCCGAAGACAGGGCCCATTCTCGGGGCACGGGTTGCGGCATTTGCGGCCATTCCTGCGACAATCAGCCCGGGATAGATCTCCTGGGTTGCGTCCACAGCCAGGCGCTCGCCGACCTCAGACCACATTGGCTTTTCCCCGAGCATCCCGAGTTCTCCGATCTTTGCGTTAGGGATTTTCCTGAGAATCGTGTTGCAGACAACAGCATCATGCCCTGTCCCGTCGATCACGAGTTTTGTGCGGATCATGAGAGGGTCCACGTGCAGGCGCTGTGTTGTGACAGGACCCCAGTTGATGACAATTCCAGTAACCCTGTCGTTCTCCCGGATCATGACGTCCTCAAAGCTCACAAGGTTAAAGACCTCAGCCCCTGCCGAAGTTGCCCCTGCAATCAGCTTCCCGACGGATTCTACGGAATTTGCCACATAATACCCGGGCTGGTACTCCTTATACCTGATTCCGAAGTCGTCCAGGACGTGGCAGGCTTCTTCCTGCACAACTATGCGCGGGAACATCATGCCACCGGCCCACATGCCGCCCCCGAGAGACAGCTTCTGCTCATAAATGGCAACCTTTGCCCCGGCTTCAGCCAGGTACTTTGCAGCCACCAGGTTTGCAGGTCCCCCTCCTATAAGTGCTACATCGATGTCAGTGTAGTCAAGGAAGGTTTTAGAATACTCTTCAAAAATTGCCCGTGTGATTATGACTTCGTCGAGTTCCATTTTAATCTCTCATTAAGTTGTAGGATTGAAGGTCCGGGGAAAACAACCCGGTATTTTAAGAAGTAAATCAGGGAATTGTTAACCCTGATCGTAAGCACTGAAATTCACATTTTGATAATGGGCATTCCTTTTAAAGTTGTTGGAATCTGATAGGGAGGATGGGGAGGATGGGGAGGATGGGGAGGATGGGGAAGAAAAGTAATAGTTCTGAAGCGGCTTCACATATGGCAATATCAAAGCTTTAAAAAATTACCAACCACGAAATTACAATTTTGGGAGTATTTTTAGGAGCGTGTGAAGATTTCGGTTTTCGTGACAAGAAGGTTTGAGGGACTGAAAAAATGGATCCCGGATTTTTAGATCAATTGAACTTCAAGCAGAGGGTAGGTTTTTCGGCTTTGATCTTTGCTCATTGCCGGGGTTCCAGTTTCATAGCTCGGATACCATGCCCACCCACGCTCGAAGAAGGAGAGCGTTCTGCCCTTAAATTTAATGAATGAAATAGAGTCAACACCTTTTTTCTGGCATTTACGTCTTTTATACAATTTTTAAATCTTGCCGGACAAAAAGGACCAACCTCGCTTCGCTCGGAACAATAATAACTGGGATACGATTCCAGTTACTTTGGATAATTAATAAAAAATAGATCAAACTCGAACAGACCGTGGACAGGGGTTAAGCAGGTTCGTATGAAAGAGGGCAGGGTCAACTACTCACCACTGAAGTGGCAAGCATGGATATCCCTGATTTCTCAGATCATATTATCCGTGTGGGTGGTTGACAGACACCCCTGAGACTCTAAG
>NZ_JJOV01000030.1:0-5251 GCF_000979385.1 Methanosarcina sp. 2.H.A.1B.4 | reverse complement strand
ATCAGATAAATCACTAGGATAAGGAAGTCTTTCAGTCTGTTCTGACATTGACGAACAATCTTGGTACAGGTATTATTTAATTTTAAGACAGCCTCTTAGAAAACCCAACTTAGTTCAATCAGAATAAGAAATACTCAGATCTTTTGCCGTATTTCATTGGAATCAACTTTCTAACTCCCAAATTAAAGGCTAACAAAATCCAGTTCTCTGTATTTCCTTATCAAGTAATGGCTTAATTCTCTAAATTCCATCCGAAAACTTCCTTCAGTTTGCACGAAGCTTTCCTGTATGTAGTTTATGTGCGGGAAAGTAATGTAGTATGGATTCCCAGAGACGACAATTGCAAATATTTTTTTAATGTATTTGATTTTTTTTCGAGATGTACATTGACTAATTTTGCAGAAATCTATTTCTGGAAGACATCGCAATAAGTAAGATAAATATATCAATAAATCCATAACTTATTAATTAAATTATTTCAGTATATAACTCGCATTGAATTGTTTGTCAAAATTCGGAAATATGTGTGGAATATGCGTAATAGACCAGATAGTCAAATCGGGACTCAGGGAGGGGAAATCGTATAACCAGAAAAACAGATGAAGTCGTGTGTCCAAATCCTGAATGTGAGTATCATCTTAAGGAGGAAGGAAAAGCCGTAATAAAACGTGGAAAATATAAGACCGGACACCAGAGATATTATTGTAAGCATTGTGGGAAATTTTTCATGGAAACAGTCGGTACAGCTGTTTATCGCAAGCATCTGCCCGGAACTGAAATAAGGATGATATATCGGCTTTTTCTCGAAAAAAATGGAATACGAAGTATTGAAAGGATAACAGGGCACCACAGGGATACAATAAGTAATCTGCTAAAAGGGACGGTAAAAAACGAAAAAACAGAAGAATATCTGGTCAAACAGATCGGGCTGACAGCTGATGAATGCGAGAAGTTATGGGTGCTTTTAGAAAAAAAGAGGAGTTCTTCCCGAAAGTCAGCTTGAGATAAGTATACGAGTACATCTATAAGTATAGAAACCTTTACGGCTTCCTTAATAAAAGTGATAATTTTCAAATTACAGTACTTTAATGCCAATTACGTAATGATTGGAAAAGACATTTTGTAGTTGTAGTTTTGTAGTTGTAGTTTTGTAGTTGTAGTTTTGTAGTTGTAGAAGAGGACAGGGTCAGGATAAGACCATAGTTATAACTCCCCTGCTTGCAGTTCTGCAATATAAGTATCATACGGAGCTGTTGAGTTGCCTGAAATACGTGCGATATAATAATCTGCAGCAATCGAAGCCTGTTGTTCGCGGTTATATTCATATAAATGCAGTTTTGCACCTGGAATGTATCCGTATCCTTCTGTTGCCTGTGCATAAACTGCTTCGACCAGATATTTCGAACCGACGTGTTCCATCTGTGCTATATGGGCTAATTCATGAATAAGCCACTTCATGTCTGAATTGCCTGCAGCAGTCTTAATTTTTTCGTTGAAGTTGATTGTATGAAAGGTGGTAACACCCATCCCCGAGCAATTGTTTACCTTTGCCCCGAGCCAGGCAATTAGCGAATTTTCGTCGATACGCACCTGTCGGTAATTGATGCTGTCTCCAAATACGGTTCGTGCTTCCTGTTCCTCTACTGGAGTTAGCTTTCGGGTATTGGGTTTTATAGTCTGCCATAAAAGGTCCAGAATCTCCGGAAAAACGCAGAGGTCGAGAATTTTTGCGAGAATTCTGCCTATCCGGACAGTATAGGACAACAGGCCCTTCCATATCCATTTACGAAAGCACTTTGCCTCTTTCCCAATCCGGGTCATGACAGTTTTCAAATTATCCCACACATTTACATATTATTCCTTACAGAACCTAAAACAGGCTGTTCTCGATAAAATAGCTATCTACACAGTACACTTCAATAAAAAGAGGAGGCTCTATTCTTTGCTTTCAGTATATGCCAAAAGAAGGTTTTTAGAGAAGGAGTTTAGGAATGTGTTTAGAAATCTTTATATCTTCTCTTTATTTTTAATTAACCATGATATTACACGTTCCTCACATTCTTCTTCCAGAGGCTAACTGGAGCGAATGGGCAGTAATTGCCTGTGACCAGCATACTCAGGATATAGAGTACTGGAGAAGAGTAGAAGAATTTGTTGGAGATACTCCTTCTACTCTCAATTTAATTTACCCTGAAATCTATCTTCCTTTAGATGAAAATAGAGTAAATAATATTCATAAGGCAATGCACAATTACAAAGCTACTCTTGTTGATCATGGCCCCTGCTTTGTTCTTGTAAAGCGTGCTGTCTCAGGGAGTGAAAGGACAGGTCTGGTTGTCGCAATCGATCTGGAAGGATACGAGTATGATGGATCTGAATCCTTTATCAGGCCGACTGAAAAAACAATCAAAGAAAGGCTTCCTGCAAGAGTCATGATAAGAGAAAATGCAGAGCTGGAGCTTACACATGTTCTTGTTTTATACGACGACCCGAACTTTTCCGTTATTCCTCTGAACACAGATAATCCTGTTTATGAAGAAAACCAGATTTATGATTTTGACCTGATAGAAGACGGCGGCCATATAAGAGGCTTTAAGATCAGCGATGAAAAGACAATTAGGGAAATTTCGGAAAGGATTCAGGCTCTTGGGACCCTCCTCGTTGGAGATGGAAACCACAGCCTTGCTGCAGCAAAGAGTTTCTGGGAGAAAATTAAAGGGACGGTCCCGGATAACCACCCGGCCAGATACGCACTTGTAGAGCTTGTAAATATTCATGATCCGGGGCTTACTTTTGAGCCAATTCACAGGATTGTAAGAGGGGTTGACCCTGAGGAACTGCTTAAAAGGTTCAATGCGAGAATTATGGAAGCTCCATCCGGCAATTTAACTGCCCAATATGCTGAGAATCAAGTAACCGGACATTCAATCGAATTTATTACAAAAGACAGGCGCGGCGTCCTCATCTTTGATAACCCTGAGCATGACCTGGAGGTTGAAACCCTTGACGAGGTTATTGACGACTATCCGGTTGAATATGAACATGACCCTGAAGTAGTGGAAAAACTCGGAAAAGAGCCTGAAAGTATTGGTTTCTTCCTTCCGTCCTTCAAAAGAAGCGATTTCTTTGCTCTTATAAAAAAGAAGGGAATTCTCCCAAGAAAATCCTTTTCCCTTGGAAAGGAAAACGAGAAAAGGTATTATATTGAAGCTAGAAGGATTATGCAATAATTCTTCCAGTAACCTTTTTAGTTTCCAGTAACTTTTTTAGTTTCCAGTAACTTTTTTAGTTTCCAGTAACTTTTTTAAATAGTGGTATATCGGAAACTCTATTAAGATATACTTATATAGACTTTGAAAAAATTTCTTTTTTAAATACAGGTTATTTTAACCCATGCGGTTGAGTGCCTGAAAATAAATAGTAAAGATAAAATAGGCTCTTTGAGAATTTAATTGTTGCAATAAAAGCTATGAAGTGTATTTCTTCCTTCTTGAAAGCTGAATAGGCTTTATCCGGTACTTTGAGCTTCCTGAGACGACTAATGCAGTTTTAGTTTCATTCTGGTAGCTTTTAAGGTATCATTTTTCCCGGATATACAGCTTTTAATCAGATTAAGTACTAATTTTTTTGATACGATGGGTTTTACAGTTCAATACCGGAAATTTCAAAAACTACAATACAATAATTACTAATAGTATATTTGTCCGGGCATCTTCCAGGCAAATAAAAATTAAAGGGGTGTAGAAAGATGGCCAGTTATAAACATCCGTGTAAATATTGCGGAAAATTGATCGCACGTGATTCTAACTTCTGCCCGTTCTGTACACAGGAGAACCCTCTCGGGCCCATGAGATGCCCGATATGCAGATACCCTCTTGAGGATGGGGCAAAAGTCTGTGGCCACTGCGGCGTTTTGCTGTGGAACACATGTAAAAGCTGCGGAAAAGAGACGTTCCTGGGGGATAAATGCAGCAATTGCGGTACTCCGATTATCATTGTCTGCCCCAATTCCAAATGCAGGACCGAACAGCCCCCTACAAGCAAGAAGTGTATCAAATGTGGCAAACCGTTGAGGTGATAAAGTGGGATTCCAGAAATCACAACTCCAGCCTTTTACAAGAAACTACGAAGACAACAGTTCAGAATCAGGTTTCCAGTTTACTTTCTACTGTGATATCTGTCAGGACGGCTACAAAACAGGATTCATCGAATCCAGGACATATAAGAAGACAGGCATATTTGGCATGTTTGGAAAAGCACTCTCTGTAGGCTCTGACCTTGTAGGCCAGTACCGTGTTGGAAACGCAATCGAGAGAGGCGTGGATATACTCAATGACCGCAAAGAGGGAATGTCTCCTGAATGGCGCAAAGAGTGGGAAGATGCCTTTGAAACAGCCCAGAATGAAGCAAAGGAACACTTCTGCAGGTGCCCGAGATGCAAACACTATGTCTGTGAAGCTGACTGGAACGAGCAGGACAATCTCTGCGTGGAATGTGCGCCAAGGGAAAATGTTGAGCTGACTGCAATAAGAGCAGAACGCATGGTAGATGAAATGAAAGAGAAAGCCGCGAATGCAAGCGTATTCAAAGGCGATATAGAGAGAAGGCAGACTTTATGCCCGGAATGCGGCAAACCCTCAGGTGAAGGAAAATTCTGCAATAATTGCGGAGCATCCGTTGCACTCACAAAATGCCCGAGCTGTGGCAACAAAGTATCCATTGGCACCAGGTTTTGCGGAGAATGCGGAACAAAGTTAAATTAAGACAGTTAATTAAAAAATATTTTAAAACTAAAAGAGAGTCTACGCAAGTTTGACTCTCTTTCTATTTACTCTATTTTTAATCCCTTTTTATCTAATTTACCCTACTTTAGTCTTATAAACTACCACCAGGCTAAAGACCCGGGGGATTGCCGGTTTATCTATGAATATCGCAAAGTGGCTTGTTATAATCTTTGTTGTACTTGCGATAATTTCGCTAATTTTCTGACGGTATCCCATCTCGCAGTAGTATCCAGGGTAAGAAATGGGCGTTCTACAAAAGAAAAAGTTAAACTCTTATCTCTTCTTTTTTCAAAATTTTAGTTTAAGACAAATGAGATATCAGGATATAACCTTCCGGAAAAAGGTTAAATGCAGTAAATATTTGATGGAGTAATTGCCAGTTGAGAAAAATTAAAAGAAAATAAACCATTATTAGCATATATATACCTGTCTCTTATACACATCTCCGAGCCCACGAGACGTAGAGG
>NZ_JJOV01000061.1:0-5325 GCF_000979385.1 Methanosarcina sp. 2.H.A.1B.4 | reverse complement strand
CCTTCATTTATGCTGCTATGATCCATATAATGAGCAGAAGACTGGCTAATATAGTAACTTTACCCGAATGAAAAATGAATATTCAGACAGCCTCTAAGATAACTCTACATTACATAAAACAAAAAGCCAAAAGTGATAAGCCGTTTACTCTTTACAGCCATGTTTTGGAGAGATATTTTTATCCCTTTTCTGCAAATATATATTAATCTGGCCTGCTAATATCGTTTTATGCCTGTAGAAACAAGAGAAATTTCAGTCACTGGAAAAGAAGATTGTGGAATTGTTGATATTACTGAAACGGTGTCAGAGGAAGTCAAAAACTCCAAAATAAGAAACGGGACAGTTACGGTCTTCTGCATCGGGTCCACCGGAGCAATAACCACAATGGAATTTGAGTCAAACCTTTCAAAAGACGTTTCAGAAACTCTTGATAAGCTAATCCCTCTGAATAAGGACTACCATCACCACAAGACCTGGGGTGATTACAATGGAGGTTCTCATTTAAGATCATTGCTCATCGGCCCGAGCCTTACAGTTCCTTTTGTTGAAAAAGAATTGACACTTGGAACCTGGCAGCAGATTGTATACATAAATTTTGACAGGATTGAAAGGTTGAGAAAAATCGTGCTGCAGATTATTGGGGAATTTTAATTTTCGGGGAATTTCGTTATTTTTCCAGGCTGCGGATAATACTGGATGAAATTGCAATTCCCATGCAGGTGTCCAGCGTCACTGAAGACATAAGCCCTATCACCTTTCCGGTCTGCAGGATCGGAGAACCGCTGTCCCCGGGTTCCGGCATATTATAGCACTGGAAGCCCAGAAAAAGCAGTGAAGCTCCTGCGTTAACCACCCTGCAATTGATGGCATGGATATCATTAACAAGCACAGCCTGCTCCAGTTCAGCTGCGCTGCCAAGCTCGGTGATTTCAAACGTGCAGGCCGGAGGAAGCTCTATCAAAGCTAAATCAAAATCCTTTAAAATACGCGTAACAGCGAGTTTTGTTCCGTCAACTGTTAAATGGTCTCCTTCCCCACGACGAAATATATGAGAAACCGTGACCATGTAAGGCAATCCTTTGAGTAAGATAACAGCCCCGACAGTACAGCGTTCTCCCTTATAGAAAAAAGAACCACCCGATTTTATCATAAGCTTTCCTCAACCTGCCGATTTTTCTTAGGTCTGGTCTTAGGTCTGGTTTATGGTATTTTTGATGTCTAATTCTATTTCCGGTTTTTACGTTAAATTGTGATTTGTTGGCCTAGTCATTATTGGAACAAAACGTACCTGGTGTGGATGTTCTGGAGATGTTTCAGGAAAAATACTAAGCGAAGTATTGCCTGAACTGAAGAGACTGGTTGCTGGTGTATAAAGTAGAAGGTTATGCAAATTCTTTAAGGATATCCCCCTGAATGGGGAATTATCCTGTGGACCCGCTTCTGGTACTCCCGGTATTCATCACCAAACTGTGACACAAGCCTTGTTTCCCAGTGCAGGGACCCCAGATACAGGTATATGGTGGACAAAATGTATATGACAAGCAGATTGACGGTCATAAAGGGCGTGAGCCACATTATGACCAGGCCCGAGAGCAGGAAAGGGTCCCTTACCCAACGGTAAATGCCCCGGATATTCAGGGGGCCTGCTTCGGGAGTTTTTGGTGCAGATAGCTGTGAGCGTAATTTAAACCTGTGGGGTGCATCAAGCAGTGTTCTGGGAGCAACGATTACAGCAATCAGCTGTCCCCCGACCATCAGCCAGAGCCAGGGTGAAGGTACTATGTAGAGAATCGGCCCCGGATTTTTAATAAGCAGATAGACGAGCGGCGCTATCGTTACAAATGCGATGAGGCTGTATACCGGCATATAATATCTTTCTGCCCTGGAACCCACGACTCGCATGATGAAGCGTTTGAAGGGCAGGCTTGCCGTAAGGCTGTGAATAGCTGCAAATGCAACCAGACAAAAAACAAGGATAATTGTGGACGAAACCAATTTCAATATTCCCCATTTTTTAATTTGAATAACCTGGTATTTAGCATTTGTGAACTGATGGGGCTGTCAAATTTTCTGGTACTAATCAATTTTCTAAATGTTCCCACACCAGTATCTAAAAATCTTACTTTATAGATTCCTGATACATATTAGAAGTTCACGCAAGATAGGGCAATCAATACAAATCGATACCGCTTTTTTGTACCTTTTAGCCCATTGAAATTGATTTAGATCGTTTTTCTACAAAGCCAATTTTTTTCTTATTTATGTGGGCGCAGTACGGAAACAGTTTTTTCGTGTTTTTTCGTGCTGACAGTGGTTATACACCATCAAGCGAATTAAATGTGAATGTTTTCACTTAAAAATATCTCGATTTTTTATAACTCTAATCATTCCTGAAGACCCTAAAAACATGGCGGACTTAAGTATAAATATTAAGATGTTGTAATATTGTCTGTGTAACAATCTTCGCAATGTATGTTCCTTAAAATTACTCGCTCAAAACCAGGCTGTGTGTATATTGTTAAATTGAATTTCTGATCAAAGGAGCATTTTTGAACATATCAGAGTCCAAACACGGGGTTCATACCAGGCACATACTCTGAGAATAATCTGAAGTTGCAGCAAACTAAAAAAAAGAAAATTCTTACTTAATTTATCTAAAAAAGAAGGTTTTCCCTTCTAATTTGGAAAAGGAGACTTTTAAATCCCTGATTAAAAAGATAAACGTTTCATATTGTCTTTTAATGAGGTCTGATCACAATGAAATATCACAATTTTAAACCATATGCAAAATATGGATTATTTCTCATATTTCTAATTAGTTTAGTTGGCACTGCGTGTGCAGATACAAATCAACTTGTGTATTATGACTGGTCTGCAGACAATGGAAATACTATAGTTGACACCTCCGGAAACGGAAATAACGGTGCAAATTATGGCAGTACAACCTTTATTCTGCCAACTGGACAAATGGCAAGACATTTTAACGGACAAAACAGAATAACAATACCTAACAATGAACAGCTGGCATTTACTGATCCATATATAACATTTGGGGTATTTTTCCGTTATAATTCTAATAATCCGACTAATTGCACATATTTAGTTTCTAAAGGCAATAACACATGCAGTCTCAGCATTGACCATACGGATTCAATACTGAAATATGAAGTTTATGCAGATGGTCATGCTATTTCCGGCTGCAGTGCAAGTCCTATACAGCCTGACGAAGATTATGAGGCTATTGTGACATATGATGGTTCTCATGCTCAATTGTACATCAATGGAATTTCTAATGGAAAAGGTGTAGATTATACGGCAGTTGCTTTAGGCCCCAGCTATAACACGGATGACTGGACGATAGGATCATCTCCCGATACTACGTACGGGCTAAACGGGGAAATATATTCTTTTTATATTTATGACAGAACGTTAACTCCATCTGAGATATTAGATTTATATGTGAATGATATCCACACCGTAAGGGATTCAGATAAACCCGGAGGCATTGTTCTAACATGGGACGATGCAGCAAATATTCATACGTGTTATACACATTTGCCAATTTTCCAAAAGTATAACGCTACATGCACTATGAATGTAAATCAAGTAAGCAACAGACCACAGGCTATAATAGATGAACTAAATGCACTTCATGAGGCTGGATGGGAAATAGCTGCACATGGGTATAACCACACAGATTCAGTTATATTTCTACAGAATAACACTCCTGAAGAGTTGCTAGACCAGGAAATATTCCCGAACATCGTAGAAATCACCCGTTATGGTTATCCGGTTTATACCTTAGCATATCCCTTTTCGCATAGAACTCCAACTACTGATAGCATACTAGCTCCATATTTCCGGACACTTAGAACTGGAGTCCCTGATGTTGTAAATGATAATGTCAATGAAACACTAAAGGCTTATTACGATTGGGACGATGCTCAACTTCTGTATGGTGTTGAAATAGATAACAGTGCTAATGTTAGCTTACAGTCTATAGAATACGGGATTGATCACGCGATAACAACTGGGAGCGTATTAGTCTTATATGGGCATACAATTACTCCAACTGGTGATGCACGATATCAAACTTCAGAATCGAGGCTGGAATCTATTCTAGATTATACCAGTCGTAATGGCGGAGTATTTTATCACATGGGAGATCTGGGTGATTCGTCCTGGGTGCGACCCTCCAGATTTTCTGATGTGACTGCAAAATTCACAGTTTCTACAAATAATGTGACAGCCGGGGAAACTGTGACGTTTGTGGATTACAGTATCAACCAGACCACTGAACTGCTTGATTTCGGGGACGATTCGCCTACGAGTAGTACTGCAACTGTTACTCATACATATACAATACCAGGAACTTATACGGCTAATCTAACGGTAACAAATGACGTTTCCAGCGATTCGATGCTTAAAACAATTACGGTAATTCCACCGACAGCTCCAGTTGCCAGTTTCACCAGTGATTTGACAACTGGATTTGCGCCACTGAATATAGCGTTCACAGATACATCAACCGGACTTCCAACATCATGGGCGTGGGACTTTGGAGATGGAAGTACATCAGATAATCGGAATCCAACGCATACTTATTCTGCAGGAGGAAGCTATAACGTTAACCTGACAGTAAGTAATGAATACGGCACGGATTCAAAAACTGCTGTTATCGTCGTACTGCAGCTTCCTGTAGCAGACTTCAGTACCAGTGCTACAGGTGGTTATGCTCCACTTTCAGTCACCTTTACTGACTGTTCACAAAACGCAACATCGAGGAGCTGGGATGTTAACAATGACGGAGTCGAGGACTCAAACGAGACAAGCTTTGTTTATGAGTATGCTTCTGCAGGGACTTACACCGCTAAACTGACTGCGATCAATGCAAACGGCACGAATTCAAAAACTGTTCAGATAATTGTAGATAGAAAGAGCAGCGGAGGAAGCAGCAGCGGTGGCGGTGGCGGTGGCGGTGGATCCCCTGAACCTGCAAAGAATGTCAAAGCGAAGGAGCTTTCCCAGGTCTTTATTACAAACGGAAACCCTGTAAAGTTTGATTTCACAAAGGACGCCACTTCTGTCGTATATTTGAGCTTCAATTCAAAGAAGACTGTTGGCAAGACAACAACCATTGTCGAGTTGCTTAAAAATAAATCTAAGCTTACCCCGGAAACACCCGAAGGCGAGGTCTACAATTACCTCAATATCTGGGTTGGTAACGGTGGATATGCAACTGAGAAGAATATCGAAAACGCAGTCGTGTGTTTCAAAATTGAAAAGGCCTGGATGAAGGATAAAGGCATTGACCAGTCTTCAATC
>NZ_JJOV01000040.1:0-5508 GCF_000979385.1 Methanosarcina sp. 2.H.A.1B.4 | reverse complement strand
ACTTGGAACGGTATGAGCGAGACGAGAATAAATAGTCGCTCTAGGGCAGTATAGCGTTGGTTGAAATGCCATAGATGCCTGCGAATTTATTCGGGGGAGCTGTCACAGGAGTGCATGAAAGCAGAAATATACTCCAGAAGGATAACCCTGCTGCCGGAGATATAATGCCTGAAAAAGCTTCGTGTCGTCAGCTTATCCACCTGTTCCAGGGAAACAATTGAAAGATACATAAGAAGCCGGATAAAAAATACAAGATGTAGCACAAGCATTTTGACCCAGGGGCTGTCAGAACTGATAGCCAGCCCGCAGATCCAGTTGCAGAGCTTGAGGGAGTGCGAGAGCAGCCTGATATTATAAAAGTGCAAAAAAAGAGCCAGGACTGTAAAGAGAAACGCAGATACAGCTAATAAATTAATTTCCTGCGCTGTTAAGTCCATATGGTTCATTAACCCTTATTTCTCGCTATTATTTGAATTTATTCTTTTTTAAGATCCGGTTTTCAATTTAGATCAGTCAGGCATTTGCTGAAAGCAGATTTAAGTTTATACTTTCCCATTTAAATCTCAATCCAGGGAAGTTTATTCGGAAAAAGAGTAAAGAAAACCGGAAGGGATGCCCGACAAATAAAGTGTCTGACCAGAAAAATTTGTCTGCCTGCACCCCTGTAACCGGACCTCACCTCAATTTTCCGGAGCCGTTAAAAAATCACACCTATCAGCCCCTTCTTATGGGAAAGAAAACGGAAAATCCGGATATTGCCGTTAGCATGAGGAATGGTCTGCCTATGGACACCCCTCTTATGTAAAACTTATATTTAACACTTATCTACAAATTCGTAATAATAGATGAGATCGTGCCTAATTAAAGACTTTAAATCTCAGGGATCTGTCTGTATTCAAAAAAATATAAAAATGAAAATTAATAGCCGGGATAATTTATAGCCCGGATAATTTATAGTCTGGCTTATTCCCTTACGTTTTCGATTACGTGTTTACCCCTTTCAGCCGGGATAATTGTCAGTTCGGCACCTGGAAACTCTTTCTCAAGCGGCTCGCCCTCTGCGATCCTGTCCATTGTGATTGCAACTGCCGCAACTTCGGAATGGGGCTGGCCGCCCACAGCTACGTTCCAGTCAGCGAGCTGGTAAATTTCAGGAGGAACCTTTTCTGCGCCGACAACGATCATGAGCTTTTCGCACTTTTTGAGTTCGCCAGTAACATCTGGCAGGTTAACCCCGTACATGGAAAGGTGACAGACTTTTCCGCCTTCGTCTTTCCAGTTCCTGATTTCCTGCTTGAAGTTAACATTATTTTTAATGTAGAAATGCCCACCCCAGCGATTGACCACATCTTCGAGGCTCTGCACAATCCCCGGGTCATCAGAAGCAAGAAGCATGCCTTCAGCTCCCAGCATCCTGGCAGTTAAGCCAACATGGGTAGTTATTCTCTTATCCCTCTCAGGGCGATGCCCCAGGCGCAGTAATACAATCCTCTTCATGCTCGGCTAAAACCCTGACAAGGTATTAAAGGGTTTCACTGAAGTTTCACTGAAACAGGGAAAAAAGGAAAAAATATGGGTATTACTGGAACCCATAAATTCCAGGGATTCTCTTCAGAAGCATGCCTTCGACTATTATCGGGTTTGTTCTCTGGGCCGTTGTCAATGCGATATCGAGCTTGAATTCTTTTTCAGCATAGATTGTGAGAATAGAGTCTCCTTTTTTGACCTGTTCTCCCATTTTCTTGTGGATCGCGACCCCGGCTCCTTTGTCACTCGGAGCTCCTGCAAGCCTGGCAATCTCAATTATCCATTTATTGTCAAACTCGATAACATATCCATCTGTAGAAGCAAAGATATCAGCAGTGTACTGGCCTACCTGTATATCATCGGATTTAATATTCGGGTCTCCACCCTGGGCTTCAATGATCTGTCTCATTTTTTCAAGAGCTTTTCCGCTCCTGAGCGTTTCCAGTGCAATTTCTTTTCCGCGGTCCCTTGGAGCCGCCCCTCCCATCTCAAGAAGAATACCAGCAAGGGCAGCGCTCTTTTCAATAAGGCTGTTTGGACCTTCCATGCTTTCCAGCACTTTCAGGGCTTCCCTGACCTCCAGCGCCGGACCCACCCTTCTTCCTATGGGAGACGAACCGTAGGTGATAGCACATTCGACGTTCATTCCGAGCCTGTGCCCCAGGTTGATCAGGTCTCTTGCCAGTTTCTGCCCTTCCTGGACAGTGGGGACCTTTGTGCTTGGCCCGACGGGGATGTCCATTACCACATTATCGGCCCCTATAGCTCCCTTTTTTGCCATGATTGAGGCAAGCATCTGGCAGTACGGATCAATAGATAGAGGGTACTCAACTCTGATGAGCTTGTCATCCGCAGGTGCGATATTGGTGGCTCCACCCCAGACAAGAGCCCCTCCCACTTTCTCGGTTATCTCCTTGACTTCCTGAGAGCTGAACTCAACAGGACAGAGCACTTCCATGAGGTCTGCAGTGCCTCCTGCACCTGTGATTGCTCTGGAACTTGTCTTTGGGATAAGCAGCCCGTTTGCAGCGACGATAGGGACAACGAGAAGAGATATTTTGTTTCCGGGCACTCCTCCTATCGAGTGCTTGTCCATGATAGGATGAGTATCAAATTCGATCCGGTCTCCGCTGTCGATCATAGCCCTTGTCAGCCATTCGACTTCATCATCAGTCATCCCATGAATATAAGAAGATGTTATAAAAGCAGAAAGTTCGACATCACTGAGGTTTTCCTCCACGATATCATTTACAAGCAATTTAATCTCGTCCTGAACAACAGGTTTCTTGTCCATCATCTTCTTGATAACGCTTGCAGATTTGGAGCGGAATGCCGGGACAACTTCTACTGGCTTATCCCAGTCCTGGAAGTGCGCATAAACTTCAGAAAAAACTCCAAGCGTGCCCGGAGGAACCATGTCCTCGGTTGTGTCCACAATAGCAGAAAGGCTTTTATGCCCACGGATGCGGACCCTATCTCCGGGATTAATTCCCAGCTCCTTCGCATCGGCAATATTAAATAACGCTTTGTGCTGTCCTATTTTTATGTCAAAATGTTCCAGTTTCAATTGCATTAATTAAACACCATCCTTTTCATTCTCAATATTATTGTGAACTTGTAATTGTAATTTATTTCGCCCGAATCAGACACTCTGCTGGTTTCTAAACCCCGTAAACCGACAGAAAGTCTGAAAAATATGGAAATTAAGAGCAGAGATAGTAGATATCAGGTAAGATCTCAGACCATGTAAGATCCCAGACCATGTAAGATCCCAGACCATGTAAGATCTTAGACTATAATATTAAACTGAGCTAACATATTAACCTTCATATTATTTTAAGTAGTTCCGTAAAACCTTTTTGGAAGCAAAAAGGACTGCAGGAAGAAAGACTGCAGGAAGAAAGACTATAGGAAGAAAGACTATAGGAAGAACAAATTAAAGAAAAAAGGTTCACTTTCGTTCCTGTATCAGTACAACTGCCGCAAGTACAAGCAGAACCCCTGCTAACTGCCAGCCTGATAGCATTTCCCTGAAAAAGAATAAACCTACAAGGGTGCCCACAACCGGCTCTACTGTTGCTACTATGGATGCCCTGCTTGATTCGACTTCCTCAAGCCCTTTTGTGTAAAGCAGGTAGGCAAGTACGGTGGGAAAAAAGCCCAGGCCTGCAAGGTAGATCCAGAAATTGCCCGTAAAAAAAGCTCCTGTGAAATTTTCAAAATTGTTAAAAGGCAGGAGGGCCAGGCTTGCAAAAATGAAAGTATAAGCTGCAATTGTCATTGTATGGTACTTTTTGAGGGCAGCTTTTCCGAAAATGCTGTAAAGGGCATATCCGAAACCCGCCCCTAATCCCGTAAGAAGCCCTGACCCGGAAATGGAAAAAGAATCCCCGAGCCCCGGAAGATAACCGGTTACAAAAGCGCATCCCACAAGGGTCAGCCCCAGAGAAACAAATTTTTTTACTCCCAGGCTTTCCCTGAAAAAAATCCTGGAAAGGACTGCAACAAATGCAGGAGCTGTGTAGAGCAGAGTAACGGCAATTGCAATCGAGGTTTCCCTGATTGTGGTAAAATAGCAGAGGTTAAAGAAAGCAAGGCTGAAGATGCCTGTCCCCACAAAATAAAGAGAATCCCGAACCCTTATTTTCAGCAGTTCCGGCCTTGTAAAAAGAAGATAAATCAGCATGATTACAGCCGCTGAGAGAACCCTCAGGGTTACAACCTGAAGCGGGGAAAATCCGAAACCATAAAAGCCTCGGACAAAAATCCCTATCGTACCCCACAGGACCGCACCTGCAGCAATCAGTAAATATGCCCGTTTTTGCATTCCGTAACCTTCTTTTGCCAGATCTTCAGTTTAGTGTACCTGTTCCCATTTGAAATCTTCGTTTAGTGGAATTTGTGACCGAAGGATCCAGCTGAAAAAATAGAGCATGATTTGAATAATCACTCATTAAATCAAAAAAGAAAGAGAGAAGACAGAGAAAAGAAAAAGGAATAAAAATAAGTACGCATTGGAGTTTATTTATTTGTACTTAGATATAGAAACAAGACCCCTGGCAATAGCTATTGCAATAATAGATATCAAGAACGTAGTTAAGAGAACCATGGTAAGATTCTCTTCATCAGCAAATTTGAACATAAAATAGAAGAGAATAGCACTTAACGCTAATCCAACAAGCAGCAAGATTGCTGCAGGTCCTCCCAAAATCTTTTCAGTATCCTTACGCATAAAGACAGTCCCTCCTGAGATAATTCACCAGCAAATTATATTTCCAAATTATTATTTTCAAGTTATCCATTTTAAGGATCTTTAATACTTCAAGAAACCTGAATGTAACAAAATTAAGCGGTAACTACATTTTCTAACGGAAAGAATTGATTTTAATTCATTAAAGCAACCAGAGATGAGAATGCATTATTAAAGGGGATCTCTATAGCTTTAAGCGTACCGATTCTTAATATTTTAGAAAAGAATCAGGATTATTGAAATATATGCTTCAGGTATGTACAACCTTCTAAGTATTAAATAAATTTATAGTTTTTGATTTTGAAAACCAGATAATGCCTCTTAGAGGCTGTCTGAATATTCATTTTCATCCGGGTAAAGTTTCTCTTTTAGCCAGTCTTCTGCTCATTATATGGATCATAGCCGCATAAATGAAGGCTTGACTGGACTCTGTCAATCCTTCATAATCCTTGCTCAAACGCCGATAACGGCCTATCCATCCAAATGTACGCTCTACTACCCATCTACGAGGAAGTACTTGAAAACCTTTGACATCATCGTTACGCCTTACAATTTCTAAAACCCAACCACACGTTATCTTGACCCAATTAACCAGTTGACCAGCATAAGCAGCATCAGCCCAAATCAGCTGCAATCGAGAGAATGTTCCTTTAATTTGTTCCAGAACAAGTTTAGCTCCATCTCGATCCTGAATATTCGCTGCATGAACTACAACCATT
The DNA here is from genome assembly GCF_000979385.1 of Methanosarcina sp. 2.H.A.1B.4. Classification (NCBI taxonomy): domain Archaea; kingdom Methanobacteriati; phylum Methanobacteriota; class Methanomicrobia; order Methanosarcinales; family Methanosarcinaceae; genus Methanosarcina; species Methanosarcina sp. 2.H.A.1B.4. The sequence continues at coordinate 12 of NZ_JJOV01000040.1, read as the reverse complement.
AATAGTAGCCCT
>NZ_JJOV01000076.1:0-6032 GCF_000979385.1 Methanosarcina sp. 2.H.A.1B.4 | reverse complement strand
AGATAAGCCTGTCCACGTTCCTTACTGTACTGAAGTGTGCGAGCCTTCGGGAACTCTGGATCGCTGCCAAACTCACCCTATACTACTTTAAATCTATTCTGAATATTGTTTTTTCTAAAAATGTTTTTCTGAAATTGTTTTCTGATATTATTATTACATGACTTCTTTCATATCCCATTTATAGGTAGAATTTGGCGGCCATAGCGGCAGGGTAACTCCTGTACCCTTTCCGAACACAGAAGATAAGCCTGCCCACGTTCCTTACTGTACTGAAGTGTGCGAGCCTTCGGGAACTCTGGATCGTTGCCAAATTCACCCTATACTACTTCAAATCTATTCTAAACAAGCTGTCTCAAAACAGTATTGAATGGTTTCTTCAAGTTTTGGTCTTAGATGGAAACTGTAACAATCATTTTTACATCGTGAATATCCTTTTAGTCATTTGAATATCCTTTTAGTCATTTGAATATCCTTTTAGTCATTTGAATATCCTTTTAGTCATTTGAATATCTTTTTTATCCATTTGAATATCTTTTTGTATATCAGAATAGCCTTTTTAGGGCATTTAAATTCAAAATAGCACTGGCCTTTGAATTCAACTTTCATATGTTTTTGGAAAAGGCCGTCTGCTTCGAGCCGTGAAAGTACAGCTACCTGATAAATAGACCATAAACGGTTAGTAGAGATAACTTAATGATGGGATTACGGTTAAATATTTACCTTCAGGCCCCGCACAAAAAGTTTGCGCACGGTCTTCCTGAAAAAAGTTACTTCTTTTCTTCCTCTTTGCCGGAACCACTGTTGTTATGGTTATTCACATGGAGCTGCCAGTAGCGGTCGTAGAGGGTGATGATAAGGGTCAGGAGCAGGATGAAAAAGAGAGTGTTTTGGAGGTTGATCGAGCCGTTGTACCTGGGTAGGAGATAGTTAATAATCAGGACCAGGCCCATGTTTACTGCGGACATCACGATAAATTCCCTTATGATAGAACTCCAGTGCCTTCCGTTCCGGGCCAGCCAGTGGCTAAGGGCTGTGTTTATCACGACAAAAACAGCTACGATGATAGCTATCTGGATACTGTTTGCCCGCACGTCTGGGAGTATCTGGGCAAAGATGATAGTCAGGAGGGAGATCAGCACGATTTTTTCGATCACCTGGTTGTTAATGAGGCGTTCCCGCTGCTCCTTCATCGTTTTTGGTATGGGAGGAAAAACCGGGGCTGCTGCGACAGGGGGTGCTTCGAATTCAAGGCCCTTTCGGGCAGGGGGGAGGTCTCGGAGCAGCCACCAGGCCATGCCGAGTAGGAAAGCTGCATAGGCAATCAGGATGAGGGCATTTGAGGGGTTGGCTTTGATCCAGTCTGTGGTATCCAGCTGGGCGACGTGGATCCAGTATTCCTGTGGTATCTTGACGAAAATCCAGATAAGGGCTGCTGCAGCGATCAATTTGCTTTTTGTCAAAACCCTTGAGTCCCATTTCAAGCGGACGGCTTCGTAGAATATGAAGAAATACTCGAAGGTGTTGGGAAAAATAAGCAGCAGAGGGCGCAGGTGTACGAGTTCGAAGATCGCCACGCCTACCAGCCGGTAGTAGAAAAGGAAACGGTCCAGCTTGAAGGCGTAGAGGTTCGACCAGTTGCGCAGCGTCGAAAGGTAGGTGATACTCAGGTAATAAATATCAAGGGCCTTGTCATAGCCCTGGTAGCCTTCCAGGGGCAGGTCCGTGAAGAGCTGGAAAATTGTCTGGTCGACCATATCGAGAATCAGGGAAGCCAGTACGCCGGGAAGGGGGTAGCGAGGAATTGAAAGCGGTATTAAGAAGCGGGCTATAACCACGGCCCAGAAGATCACTAAATCCGAAGTTTCTACCATGAAGCCTGATCCCCCTGATCATTTCAGCAATGCTACGTCAGATCTGCTAAAGTAAACTGTTAATGTAGACTGTTAATGTAGATTGCTAAAGTAGACTGCTAATTCAGATCCGCTATACCCCGGAAACGAGTCTGGTTCACACTCATTTTCTTCAAGTTCTTCTCCCAGTTTCCTTCCGTTTAATCGCTGCCAGAAAGGCTTATGGGAATTGTAAGATTTTGTAGTATGGTTTCGTGTATTCCTGTATACTATAAATAGCCACATTTCTATAAAAGTATTTCATATTAAAATACTTGCTTTGATGCCTTTATGGCTGTCCTAAAGGAGCCTTTCTCTCGAATGGAACGTTTATATCCATTTTTCCTGGCGAAGCATCTGTCTAAAGGTCTCTCTGAAAAATCAATAGTATTTGAGCGCAGTAATAAATGATTCTGGAAAGTATTCAGATTCTAAAAATTAAGGGTAAGAACAGGGATTTTTCTGCATCCGAATTGCGACTCGCCTGAATTGCGCCTCGCCCGAATTGCGCCTCGCCCGAATTGCGCCTCGGGAGTACGCGGTCCTTTTCGCTGCGCTCAAGAGGACTACTTTATAGTTTATTGCAGTGAGCTTCGCTCAAGAGGACTGAATTACAAATATCTCTGATCCGTACAACCTTATTCTCTATACCGGGTCGTTCCTGCCACGCTCGACTCAGGAGAGCGGTCTTATAAAAAAAAGAAGAGCAAAGAAAAGCCAGCGAGTAAAAAATATCGAATAAGCTGTAAGAAATCAACAAAAAATTAACTGATAAAAGCGTCAGAAAAGTCCTAATGTCAATGCAAAGAAAATGTATAGAGGAAACCTGTAAAGATACCAACGAAAGCTGAATCAAATTCTATCTGAAATTATTCTTTTTTGAGTCTATTTTCTATTCGGGCTTTTTTTGTTTTTTTGCTGTTTTTGTTTTTCTGCTTTTTTTGCAGGGGCGCCAGATAATCTGGAGGAGGAGCTTACGTAGGAGCTTATGTATCCAGTGAATTGAAAAGCGGTTTTTGGGGTTAAGGGATGTATTTTCTCAGTTCGGGGGACATTTCTTCAGCAATATTCAGGAGCACCAGAAGAAGGCGCTGGTGCATCTCCCGGAAGCGGATGTCGAAAAAACCAGGGTTCGCAGGGAGGCTGAAAACGCTTTCTGTATCAGGAATGATGTGAAAATGACGTGCTCCTGTTAAAGCACTCTGTTTTGAGAACGCGCTCGGTTTTAAGAAGGCAAAGGATCTCTAAAATTCCTTAATTCATGAAGTTGATTTGATCACGAATCTTAATTAATCAATTTTCAGGGGAGCACAACTTTTTAATCTTCTTTCATGTTTTTATGTCTGTTATTTCTATCGAATGATATATGACTTATAAATGATATCTGACTGATTTATGGTCGATTTATGGCCAATTTATAAATTACTGATAATTGACTTACAGCTGATTTATGGTTAATTTATGAATTACTGATAATTGTCTTGCGGCGGGGTTTAGTGCTGCTGACATTGGCCGATCCGCACAAAAGACCTGAGTTGATTCACTATGCACCCAAAAACCCGGCAAATCCTTGAAATGTTTGAGGAAATCAATAAAATCCCGCGCTGTTCGAAACATGAAGAAAAACTTTCCCTCTGGCTAAAGGAATGGGCAGTAGCCGGAGGCTTTGAGGTAAAAACCGATGCTGTAAATAACGTCCTCGTCAAAGTCCCGGCTACTCCCGGGTATGAGAATTCTCCTGTTATTGTATTGCAGGGACACATGGACATGGTCTGCGAAAAGAGCAAGGGCTCAAAGCATGACTTTTCCAGGGACCCGGTCAGGTGCGTGTATGAAGGGGACTGGTTGAGGGGAGACGGGACCTCAATCGGGGCGGACAACGGGATTGCACTTGCCATGGGGCTGGTGCTGGCCGAGGCAGGGAAGAATGGAGAAATCGGGCACCCACCTCTGGAACTGCTCTTTACGGTGGACGAGGAGACCGGATTGACAGGAGTCATGGGGCTTGAAAAAGGATTTTTCGAAGGCAGAATTTTGCTTAACCTGGACTCTGAGGATGAAGGGGCATTTATCGTCGGGTGTGCCGGAGGGAAGAATTCCCGGATCACGCTGCCGCTTGAGTGGGAAACCTTTGAGTATGGAAAGGGGTGTCAGTTTGGGCTCTGCAAGCTCGTGGCAGAGGGGCTGGAAGGTGGGCATTCCGGAGTTGAGATCCACAGGCAGCGGGCTAACGGGATCCAGCTGCTTGCCAGGGCATTTGCCGGGCTTCGGGAACAGGTGGGAAAGGAATGCATCAGGCTTGTCTTCCTGAGCGGGGGAGGCACCCATAATACTATTCCGAATTTTATGGATGCTTTTGTGGCTCTGGACAGGGAGAAATTTGAGCAGGCGGAGCGGCTTGTTTCAGAATTTGGGAAAACTTTGAGGTCCGAATATGCGAAAACCGACCCTGACCTTGTTTTGAGCTTCAGGAAAGTTGAAAATGGGGTAGTGTTTGAAAATTCCGAAGGGAAGGTTGCCAGAAAGGAAGCTCCTGCAAACCTGGTCTTTTCTTCCGGGACCGAAGAGAAGCTTCTCGGGCTGCTCCTTGCCCTCCCCCATGGGGTCTACAGGATGTCGGACAGGATCCCGGGACTTGTGGAGACCTCAAACAACCTTGCAACCGTGAGGACCGGGAAAACAGAGATACAAATCATCTCAAGCCAGCGCAGTTCCGTCATGTCCAGGCTGGCTGAAATTTCCGGGAAAGTGGAAACCGTGGCAAAGCTTGCCGGAGCTGGAGTTGAGCACGAAACCGGGTACCCTGCCTGGGAGCCTGACCTTGAATCAGGGCTGATCTCCAGATGCAGACAGGTTTACACCCGGACCTTCCAAAAAGAGCCTGAGATTGAGGTCGTGCACGCCGGACTTGAATGCGGGGTAATCGGCTCGAAATGCATGGATATGGAGATGATTTCCTTTGGACCTACTATCAAAGACCCCCATTCTCCGGCTGAGAGGGTTTTTATCCCCTCTATTGAAAATGTCTGGATCTTTCTGGAAAATTTGCTAAAGAGTTACCGCTGATTTAACCCAACCAGTGAAGAGTAAGCCGTAAGGACGAGAAGTTGGATAATTAATGAATCCGATTTCAATCTCTCTTTTTGTTTGTTAACCAGCTTGAGTCACCGCCCTCAGAAGCCGCCTCCACTAAGGATGTCAGCCGTTCGCCTTTCCCACTCCCCTTGCTCATGTTTGAACGCACCTTCATAAAGTAAGCCAGAGCTGCGATGGGTAAGGCATAGCCTATCCCATAGACCGCCAGATTTGTTTCCTGCGGTTCAAAGATAATACTTAAGAAATTAACTCCCAGCACGACAATAGTGAGCCCCACCAGGTTTAACTCCAGTTCCTCAATATCATTTATCTCCAGCCAACCCGGTAAAGGGAGCGGCTGGATAAACAACTGGTAAAGCCCGATGGAAGTAAGGAAGAGCACCGTACCAACCAGGAAAAGATGGACTGTCTCCACAATTTCAACAATGATACTCGCCTCTGGACCTGCCTCTGCCATTCCTGTAATCAGTTCTCCCATGAAGCGAACCAGATCCACGCCGCCTTTAATAAACAAAGCACAGGCGGCAATTGCCAGCCCGATGACCGGAATCAGCACGAAGTAACGTATTCCGGCAATAAATCTTACAACTTTCATGGTAGATTCCTCCTATCTCCTGGCGAGAAATGGTTTGGCCTTTCTTTGCCGTTTCGAACACTTTGATGTATATGGTTGATCAAATTGGATGTTGTGTCTTCTTGATCGCCGACGGCTTCCATTTTCCATTGAGAATATCCTGCTCGGGCCAGTAGATGCGCAGCGCCAGCGCGATCAGCTAACTTTCCCAGTTCCTGGCGAAGATAAGGCGAACCGGCCTTCGCCAGGCTCTGCAAGAGACCTTTATTGGCGTGCTCTCGCAAAACTGAGGCGCCGCTCGGGTGTAATCAGATGGCTGTGATCATCCAGGCCCAGCTCAATTTGATCTTTATCGTCCGTTGATGATCTTTGGTTCCCACTTTCCGCAGATGTCTTCAAAAAACTGATCTTTTTCTTTCACCATAAAAAGTTATGCATAAATCTAAAAAATTAGTCGCCTAAAATATTACAAA
>NZ_JJOV01000067.1:0-6098 GCF_000979385.1 Methanosarcina sp. 2.H.A.1B.4 | reverse complement strand
AGATGTGTATAAGAGACAGGTCCAGGGCTGTGTCCTTTTTATTGCAGTGCTTTTTTCCTTCTCCAGCCTTGCCGTCGATATCCTGTATGCAGTGCTTGACCCGAGGATAAGATATGACAGGCGTGATTAAAAGATGACAGACGTTATTGAAAAAACTGAGATTACAGAAAAGGCATACCTGGCTGAAAAAAAGCTGACTTTCGGGGAGTTCGGCAAGAATAGACTTGCAGTCTCAGGCCTCCTGCTTATTGCTGTCCTTTGCATTCTGGCACTGTTTGCCCCCAGGATAGCCCCTCATGACCCCCTTGCCCAGAGGCTTGACAGCGGGCTTCTTTTTCCTTCTACTGAATATCCTTTCGGAACCGATGAGCTTGGGCGCTGCATCTTTTCAAGGGTTATCTACGGCACGCGCATTTCTCTGGGCATCGGACTTCTTGTAGTTGCAGCAACGTCTGTTGCAGGCACAGCCATAGGGTTGATTTCAGGGTACAGGGGAGGCTTGCTCGATGAAGTCATAATGAGAGGAGTGGACGTCGTAATGGCTTTTCCCAACATCATCCTTGCCCTTGTGATTGCAGGGCTGCTTGGCCCGGGCTTTTCAAGTGTTGTCCTTGCCCTTGCCTTTACCCAGTGGCCTGCTTATGCCAGGCTTGTACGCGGGCAGGTGCTGTCTCTCAGGAAGAGGGCTTTTGTGGAGGCTGCAAGGGCTCTGAGGCCCTCAAGCTTCTACATTATGCGAAAACATATCCTTCCAAACTGCATGGAACCTGTAATCGTGCTTGGGACCCTTGAGATTGCACACGTTATAATCTTTGCTTCAGCCCTGAGTTTTCTCGGGCTCGGGATTCAGCCTCCGGACCCTGAATGGGGCTCCATGCTCAAAGCCGGGATCCCATACCTCCGTACAGCTCCCCATCTCACCTTTTTCCCGGGCCTGATGATAATATTCACAGTCTTTGCGTTCAATTTTGCAGGAGACGGTTTGAGGGACAGCCTTGGGCAGCCTGCAAATCAGGAGGTGCTGGCAAAGTGAGGTCTCCTCTTCTCTCAATAGAAAACCTGAACGTCTCTTTCAAAACCTCAAAAGGCATTGCAAGAGCCAACGAGGATATTTCCCTTGAGATAAGGGAAGGGGAAATCCTGGGGCTTATCGGGGAAACCGGCTGTGGAAAAACCACCCTTGGAAAAGCCATTTTGAGGCTGCTCTCAGGTAAAGCAAACCTGGAAGGAAAGATAGTGTACAGAGGTACGGATCTCCTTACCCTGCCCGAGAAGGAAATGAGGCGCTTTCGGGGAAAGGAAATAGGAATAATGCTCCAGAACCCTTCAGCCTGTCTCAACCCTGTCCTTTCTGCAGGAAGCCAGATTGCAGAAATCTACCGTTACCACGAGGGCATGGGAAAAAAGGAAGCCGAAAAGAAAGCCGGAGAAATGCTTGAGCTTGTGGGGATAAGCTCTTCCCGGGGGTGCGAATACCCGCACCAGTTCAGCGGCGGGATGCTGCAGAGGGTCATGGTCGCAATAGGGCTTGCCCTCAGGCCCGGACTTCTGATCGCAGATGAGCCAACAAAAGGGCTTGACACGGACACGAAATTGCAGATTGCGGAACTGATTGCCGGGCTTGTCCGCAAGGAAAATTCTTCCATGCTCCTGATCACGCACGACCTGGAGCTTGCCAGCAGGCTCGCGGACAGAATTGCAGTCATGTACGCCGGAGAAATCATAGAAATAGGAAAGGCGACAGAGATCATTTCTAACCCCCAACATCCTTACACCCTTGACCTGCTCCACTCGCTTCCCGGAAAGGGGTTCAGGACCGTTTCGGGGCAACCTCCAAGCCTTGTTTCCCCTCCTTCCGGCTGCAGGTACCATCCGCGTTGCAGGTTCCGGCTTGAGGCCTGTTTCCAGATTCATCCGGCACTTATGGGACTTGAGGATGAACGCCTTATCCGCTGTCATTTATCTGAAAAGGGCAGGATAAAGGAAACTGCAGCACAGCCTTCACTTAATGCACAGTCTGCTCTCAGGTTTGTAGAGGAGGAAACATGGCACTGTTGAAGGTCGAGGACCTGAAAAAGTACTATTATTCAGGGCTGTTCAAAAAAGAGGTCCACAGGGCGGTTGACGGAATCAGTTTTGAGATCGGGAGAGGGAAAACCCTGGGACTTGTTGGGAAAAGCGGCTGCGGAAAATCCACACTTGGGAGAACGGTTTTGAGGCTGCTGGAGCCCACTGCAGGGAGGGTCCTTTTTGATGGACAGGACATCTCAGGCTTCAAAGGCAGTACCCTGAAAAACCTGGGGACAAAAATGCAGATTATTTTCCAGAACCCGGAATCCTGCCTGAACCCGAGGATGAAGGTCTATGATGCCATTGCCGAACCCCTGAGGCTTCACAGGCTCTGCGAAAGAGACGAAGAACGGGAACAGATACAGGAGCTTATCGAGGCTGTTTCCCTGAGTGAGGAGCTGCTTTTCCGCTATCCCGGAGAATTGAGCGGGGGGCAGCTCCAGAGGGTTGCAATAGCCAGAGTCCTGGGCATGAAACCGGAGTTCATAGTTGCGGATGAGCCCACTTCCATGCTCGACCCGCTTGTCCAGGCCCAGGTCCTTTTCCTTCTCAAAAAACTGCAAACTGAGTATGGGATCAGTTTTCTATTCATCTCCCACGATGTGCAGGTTGTGGAATGGATGAGTGATGAAATCGCTTTCATGGAGGAAGGAAAAATTGTCGGTTTCAGGTAGTGGTGCGGGGCAAGAATTTGTAACCCTGTACCCGATTTACCTGTTTTTACTTACTTCATTTTACTTAGTTTACATTTACTTTAAGAGAACCTGTGAAATTTTATTAGAAACTGTCAAACTTTACTATAAACTATAAATCGTGTCCTGTTGGACCAGAAAGATGTGTAGAAGAAGTAATGAATAAGAGAAATAGTATAGAAAATAGGAGAAATGGTATGGAAAATAAAGCTAAAAATCAAACTGAAACGTCTGTTGACCTAATGCAAAAACCTTTGGTAGATGCCGACCGATTTTTCAAGCTTGTTGATTCCTCTGTTCAGGGTCTGAGGGAGTGCAAGCTTATTGCTGCGGCCTTTGAGCTTGGAGTGTTTGAAGCTCTTAAAGTCCCCTTATCAGCAGGAGTCCTGGCTAAAAAACTTGGCTGTGATCCTGTGCTTATGCCCCACTTTTGCGAGTCCCTCCACAATCTCGGGTTCCTTGACAGGTTTGAGGAAGGGGCACATGAAGAAGAGGAAAATGCGCAGATGGAGGAAAAAAACGAAGGCGAATCCGAAGCTGGATCTGAGGGCAAAAACCCTGGTCCCGGAGAAAAAAATGTTGGGGCAGTGTACCTGGTCTCGGAACTCAGTGCAACGTATCTTCTGGAAAGCTCTCCGTTTTCTCAGCAGCATTACCTTGCCGAAAGGCTCAGGAATGTTGAACTCTGGGTCCGCCTTCCGCAGATTATGAAGAGTGGACCTGAGATTGTTGAGAAAGGGCCTTTTTTCGGGGAGGTAGTCCAATGTATGGCTGAAAACGCGCGCTGTGGTCTGCTTCAGGAAACGGTCCGGGTTGTCCAGGAAAATGTGGATTTTACAAATGTCAAAAAGCTGCTTGACCTCGGGGGAGGACACGGGCTCTATGCAATCGCTTTTGCAAAATTGAATGAAAACCTTCAGGCTTTTGTTTTCGACCTCCCACCTGTTACGCAAAAGACAAAAGATTTCATAGAAAAGTATGGAGCTTCAAGAGTGGATATAATTCCAGGGGACTTTTTTAATGATGAAATCGGAGGCGGATATGATGTTATATTTTCGTCCTTTAATCCCGGAGGAAAAGTGCCTTCCCTTATCCCGAAGATTTCCGAAGCCCTGACCTCCGGAGGCGTTTTTGTGACCAGGCAGGTCCCGGATGAAAAAATGAAATCCAGCCCTCTTCTCAGCCTTGACTGGAACCTCTGGACTTTTGAAGACGTAAAAAAAGGAGGATCAGGATACAGTTTTGAAAACAGCGTCCCCTTTACCGAATATATAGAGATGCTGGGCAGCTACGGGCTTGAAGTCTTCCGGGCCCTTGACATGAAAGACGGGTCAAGGATCGTGTTTGCCTGGAAAGTAGACTGAATTTTGCAGGGTAAGCATAGTAATTCCCCTGCAATTTTTCCACCACGGAGAGGTTACTTACAGGCTTTAAAATTTTGATGAATACAAAACAGTAGACAAAATAAAGGTTTGAAATACAAAAATACAGGTTTTTTTCGGACAGTTTTTTACAATGGGGAGGAGATTCCTGAAACTGTTACTCAAAAATCCTGATTAGAGCAAATCAAAGAGCACACCCATTTTTTCCACACCCGACTGGAGAAAATCTCTAACGGCAACGTTATTACCCAAAAAAACAATCATTCTATGGGGATTGTTGTGATAAAAGAAGCCATGTTCTACGAGAAACTCGAAGCTGATAAAGTACATTGCGGGCTCTGCGCCCACAGGTGCAAAATCGCCCCGGGAAAGAGGGGGTTTTGCAGAGTAAGGGAAAACCGGGGAGGTAATCTTTATTCTCTTATTTACGGTACGGTTTCCAGCGAAGCTGTGGACCCTATCGAAAAAAAGCCGCTTTATCATTTCTATCCGGGTTCCTATGTATACTCGGTAGGAACTGTCGGATGCAACTTCCGCTGCAAACACTGCCAGAACTGGACCATTTCCCAGACCTGCGTGGAAGATTCTTACACAACAGATATCCTTCCGGAAGAGCTGGTGGAAAGGGCGCTTATATCGGGTTCGAGGTCAGTTGCCTGGACCTATAACGAGCCCACGATCTGGCACGAGTATACATACGAAAGCGCAAAGCTGGCAAAGGACGCGGGCCTTGCGACCGTCTACGTGACCAACGGCTACATGACCCCGGAAGCCCTCAGGCACATTGCCCCCCGGCTGGATGCTGCCAACATCGACATCAAGGCTTTCACTGAAAAGTTCTATCATGACGTTGCCAGCGCAAAACTGGCTCCAGTGCTTGAGTCCTCCATCCTTGCAAAGGAGCTCGGGATCCATGTGGAAATCACGACCCTCATCATCCCGAAACACAATGACTCTCTCGAAGAGCTCCGGGAACTTTCGAAATGGATCTACAAAAACCTCGGGCCTGACACTCCCCTCCACTTCACGCGCTTCCACCCCCAGTACCAGATGCAGGACCTTTATCCGACACCTGTAGAAACTCTCGTGGCCGCCCATAAGATCGCAACTGAAGAAGGAATGAAGTATGTTTATGTAGGGAATGTCCCGGGGCAGGAATACAACAATACCTTCTGCCCGAACTGCGGTAAAGTGTTGATCTCTCGCGGTTTTTTTGACATCGAAAAGTACGAAATCACTCCTGAAAAGACCTGTCCCGTGTGCGGGGAGAATATCCCTATCATTGGAGAGTATGCGGGCTCAAAACAGGTATTAGATGAAGATGAATATTGAAAGCGGTTCCTGATTAACTGATTTATCTATTCCGGAATCCCGAATGAAATATTTTGGTTTTCTCTCCCTGCTCCGCGGGGGGGTTATGGCTGGCCTGCTCACAAGAAAAAAACGAGAAAATAGGCACCGCAATTAAGAGGGGCTATATACTGAAGAAATGCTCCCTGGGCTGAGAAATACGTCCCTTAACTTCCAAAAACCGATTTCCGATTTACAAGGTAAATATAAGCGCCCCCGCCAGCTTGTCTGGCGGCTCTACAAAAAAAGAAAGAAAAAACAGATTTGAAAGAGAACTTAGACCGAAATTTATGCAGATTTGAGCTGTCGGGTTCTCGTTCTAACTCAAAAGAGCCCTCACCCTCATTTATTATACCTTTTTTCTTCCTTTTCGTCTTTTTGGGAAAGACCGCTCTCCTGCGTCGAGCGGGACAAAAAAGACGTGATAAAGCGAATAAGGTTGTACGGATCAGAAATATTGTAATTTTAGGAGCGTCTAAGGCTAATCCCTGTCATTTTAATGGCAGGATACAGCCGTCAACTCTTCAATAATACGCTTATTGGCAACGTTTTTGAACTTTCAAACCTATACTCTATTGTCAAGTTTTGTTCTGGAAGCTGTGAA
>NZ_JJOV01000077.1:0-6040 GCF_000979385.1 Methanosarcina sp. 2.H.A.1B.4 | reverse complement strand
AGATCAAAGAAATAAAAATTAAACTGATAGTGTATAACATAAACAAAAAAGTTGTAGAAATAATTTGCATAAAATTAAGGATTTCTACAGAGCCCAAAAGATCACAAGTTAAGAAAAAGTATATTCCGAGTCTAAGGTATATTTAAAAAAAGTGGAAAAGAAATAAGTGTTGATGTAACTCAGTTACACAAATAACACTTAATATCTGTTTTCTCTGGGTGTCCTGTGGTTAGGAAGACAATCCCTGCAGTAAACAGGTCTTTCGGGGTCAGGTTTGAAAGGCACTTCTGTCTCAGCTTTACAGTCTGAACAGGTTGTCTTGTGCATTTCTCTGGGAGCGCCGAAATTGGAATTAGAATTTCCTCTGAAGTTTCTGTCATTAAAATCCATATTTGTTTCACCTTTGGTTTTAGTTGTTAGTTAATTGTTCAAAAACAAGATTGTATAGAACTCTTTGATTAAAACCAAAAGTTGGTTTTTAATAACAGATTATTATACGTCTCTTTATTTATCAACACATATACATTGCACATATAATATATAAATATACCTATAATTATAACGTACACTATCTCAACTGAGAGAACAATTTCCATACCTGTATTTAAGAGGAGATAGCAGCCCATTTTTTGATCGCTCCTGAAACCAGGATTCACTTGAAAAACCCACTACTATAATTTGAAAACAGCTATCCCATGCCAAAAATCTGATTGATGATCCAAAAAACAGTCCCGAGGAGAACTGATCGATGAAGTGCAAAACTGATTGAGCTGGAAAATGCTACTTCTCCAACATGTAAAGGCTCTCAGGTTTTCGAGTTATCAGATTTTTACAAACGTATTCGGGAGAGATTCAAGCAGACCGCCGGCAGGAAAAAATAATCAAATCAAATAAGTTTACTTCAAAAGAACTTCGAATTCTTCTACCGTGAGCCCTGAAGCTTTTATTAAATTTCTTAAAAGTCCCGGTTTCAGTTCTTTGTGCTTCGGGACGGTAAGCGTAACTTTTGAGCCTTCCTTTCTCAGGACAACGTGACTTCCTACCTGCCGGTGTGGGAGCCAGCCAGCTTTAGAAAAGGCTTTAATTACCTGCATTCCGGAAATTACAGGAAGTCCAGACATTTAAGCAACCACGTCAACAACTCTACAGGAAGATTTCCCGATGCATTCCTGCAGTTCGTCTTCTGCGAGGGATTCCAGGCAGGCCTGAATCGCTTCTTTAATATTCTCAATTGCTTCTTCTACTGTATCTCCTTCTGAAAAACAACCCGGCAAACTGGGGCAGCTGGCAATAAATCCCCCTACTTCTTCGTCTTCCTCAAGGATAATTTTGAACCGCATAGAACCGTTTATGAGGTTTTGCTTAATATTTGTATGGGTAAGGGTTTGATATTGATATTTTTGATCCATAATCCACTTAAAAAAACGTCGCTCGAATTTGAAAAACTCCTCAAAAAGGGAAAAGAATCGATTAATCTAAAGAAGCCCTGCAAAGTGCCCCTTATAAAGCTGCAAAAATCACGGGTTTTTCAATTTCACTTTTCTTAACTTTATCATAACAAACATGTTCGGGGTAGATTTAAGCAGACCGCCGGCAGGAAAAATATATTTCAACTAGATTGGAAGTTTTGTGCGGTTTGCTTACAAAAAATTCAGAGGAGTTTGGAATAAATCGACATATTAATGAGAGCTGCCAAAATTTGATTTGCATTATTTCAGTTCACAAATAGTAACTTTGTTTTCAATTTCATTTACAAATTTACTAACCGAATCTTTTTGCGTATAGATAATTAGGTCACTCATAGCCCGCGTAACAGCGACGTAAAAAAGTCTTCTTTCTTCCTGGTATCTATCTTTCTTGCTTGAGAGAGTTGCGGGCTCAAAAATGTAGGGGTTTTCTAATTCACAGGGAAAACCGTACATGCCTTCCACCACATCCAGCAGAAAAACAACTTTTGCTTGCAAGCCTTTGCTCCTATGAACCGTCATGAAAGGCACTTTATTCGGGTTTTTACTTCCATCGAAGGAAAGAGGAACATTCATCTTTTCGGCGTATTCCCTCAACAGATTCTGCATCATTATATTTTTTCCAATTCTGGATAGAAGTAAAATGTCTTTTGCCTCATAGCCTTCATCAAGATAACACTTCATTAAATCAACACAGTGCTTAGCTATTTGGGAATGGTACTTGTATTGGGATCTTCGACCATAATCTGAGATGTAAACCCTGATAGGACGTTCATCATTATTTTTAGAGAAAGTATCTTTTTCGATCTGTGAACCTTTATTGTATACTATAATTTCAGCACCAGTATCCACTATAGACTTGCAGTTTCTATAATTGATAGAAAGGTCAGTCCTCGCAGGATGATCGAAGTATTCATGGAAATTCACAAAAAAATCAAGGTTGGATCCTGAAAAACCCATTATACTCTGCCAATCGTCGCCCACGCAAAACAACTTACATCCTTCGTTTTTCTTCATAAGCTCTTTTATGAGTTCGTATCTTTGAGCACTTATGTCCTGATATTCATCAATCAAAATATGGTCAAAAGAATCCTTGCATAATCCCTGGTTTTCTTTTAGTTCTTTTACAGCAAGATTGATCATGTCAGAAAAATCAATTTTGTTTTCATTTCTTAATTTATTTTCATAAGTTTCATAAATATCTAAAGCGATGCTGGCAAACATTTTTTGTTTTGCAGACCATCTCTCAGTTAACAGCCTTTGCTCAATCTTTTTCGGGGACAGATTATACGTTTTAGCAATTGTTATGAATCGACCAATGTTGAAAGAAAGACCTTTAACAGTTGCTTTGCATTCCGCGCTCAATCTATTGACAAGTTGTTCGTACGGAGCAGGAGTGAATTCAAAATCTTTATCAGGATACTTTGCCTTTAATGCATTTGTCAGCTTTTCGGTCAAAGTTTTCTCAAAATCTGTTTCTTTGAATTCATAATAGGTGGTTTCCACAAGAGAATATTTGTCCTGCTGCGAGAACTTCCCGATTTTCATCGCCATGCCTTTTCTGTATTCTTCCGATGCGTTTTCACCTTCAAACCAATCAGGCACATTGCCATCCCTGTCTATTGCCCAGTGTTCAAGGTAGATGTCGTAATCGGAAAAGAAAAAATCAGGCATTGGGATTTTTTTCCCGCCGCTGGCATCGGTATAAGCCATCCACTCCGCAGGATGTTCATAAAATATCCTTATCCTTTCTCCATTTAAGTTTTGACTCAGGAAAAAGTTCAGTATAGCCCTTTCAGCCTCACTTTTGACCTTAGTACCATCAAGGGCCGTATATGTTAGACCCTTCATGTATTTGTAAAATTCTTCTTTTTTTTCAAAATCATCTTTACTATTTATGATCTCATCATCATGGTAAAATTTCATGTAATCTAAAATTTTCTTCTGGAAATTTCCGTCCGTTTTTTTAAGATTGAATAGAGAATTAACATAGCTAGAGAATTCTTTTTCAAAATTGTAGCCCGAGAATTTTAATTCAGGAATCTCTTTACCTGAGATTTTGCAGGCGTCTTCAAGAATTTTCTTTCCTAATGAATGAAAAGTTCTGACTTCTATGGCATCAATCCCAAACCTTTCACCAAGTCTATTTTTAACTTCTCCAGCTGCTTTATTCTGAAACGCAAGAATAAGTATTTTTTTAGAATCAACCCCATCAGGGGTTCTTTCCGTGAGGTAAGCAGCTCTGGTAATCAGGACTTCGGTTTTTCCAGAACCTGCACCTGCTACAACTAAATTATGTGTATCATCAATTACTATGGATCTTTTTTGTGAGTCGTCCAGAGGAAAAGGAGACTTCTGAAACAAAGAGTCGTATTTTTGGATTCTTTCCCGTATAAAATCCTCATTGTCATATGCCTTAAATTCATTCAGTAAATAGGTTAATTGCTCCACTGATCTTCCAATAAAATCTTTAGAAGGCTCATCCAAAAGTTTACTTTTATTTGTAAAAATAGAACAAGTATTTAGACAGTTATTGCAGGTATTAATCAATTTTTCCTTCTCATGAAAAGTTAAATAAGTTTCCCTTTTTATTTTGTATGATCCATATCTTTTGTACAAGTCTGAAATAGTTTTTTCAATATTTTCTTTTACTTCTTCACTTATGCTTTCTTTCTCTGATCTTAAAATTTTATATACATAGTTCGAATAATTTATCAAATAATTTTTTTTAAGAAAAACGAGCGAAAGTAAAAATAAAATAAAAAGTGGAATGATAAATTCAGGAAGAAAAATTACAGCTATGGAAAATAAAAGCAATATATCCCTTATTTTGAGCCTTGAATCAATATTATTTGCCTTATCTAGAGTTATCCCAACACCTTCTGAAAACGGGGAACCAAGTGTATCAAGAAAGTTATACATTAACTATACAAACAATGTATAAAAAATATAGGCAAAGTAGAAATATAATTATTAATTGATACTCAAATATTTAAGGCAGAGTATCTGAAGACAAAAATTATGTATTTTTACAATGTTGACAAAATTGTAAAAAATCGTTTGTTACAGTAATTACGTACTGATTTGGGATCGGAAAAGCCCTCCAATAATTCAGGAAAAAACAACCCCCGCAAAAAGTCGTATTGATTTTCTAAAAAATTCGGGGTAGATTTAAGCGGACCGCCGGCAGGAAAAATATATTTCAAATGAATTGGTTATGAGGGAAGATTTTCATTTCGTATTCGGCGGTCCAGTTTCGGATACTTCTGAATACATAAAACTGGGAAAATGTTTAAAAAATATTAGTGGAAAGACACTAAATATTAGTTTCTAATGAGTTCATGCTTATTTATCTTGAATTTTAAATTGCCATTTATCGGTCTCAGAATTAGGAGTTTATAACAGGTAATACCCATTTTACCAAAATTGTGAGAATAGCAAATATAATAATAAGCCAAATTACCCAACCGGGCAAATTTTCGGGTGTGTCAACCATAATAACAGATATTTCAGAATAATATAAAAAGACATATAGATGGATGACTCCAACTTACCTTTTTCGAATCAATTTTGAGTTACTTGGAAAGGATAAGGAGAACTTTTCACCTCTTATTAAGCGATCCTTTTTCGGGCTACTTTCTTTAGTCTATAATTAACTTGAAAAAGTCCCTTAAATCAAAAAATCTCCCCCAGAGGGAAAGAATTGCTTAATCTAAAAAAGCCCTGCAAAGTGCCCCTTATAAAGCTGCAAAAATCACGGGTTTTTCAATTTCACTTTTCTTAACTTTATTTAACAAACGTATTCGGGGTAGATTCCAGCAGACCGCCGGCAGGAAAAATATATTTTAACTGAATTGGTTGTTGGAGAAGATTTTCATATAGTATTTGGCGGTCCGGTTTTGGATAGCTCCAACGAAAAAAATAAGGTCACTAATTAAGAGAAAAGTATATTCCGGATCTGAGGTATATTTAAAAAAGTAAAAGTGTAAGTCCGCTTGAGCGAAACTCACTTTATAATCCAAAATTAGCCCTCTTGAGCGCAGCGAAAAGGGCCGCGTACTCCCGAGGCGCAATTCGGGTGCCGAAGCGAAATTCGGGTTTAGTATCTGTCTTCTCTGGGTTTCCTGTGCTTAGGAAGACATTCTCTGCAGTAAACGGGTCTTTCCGGGTCAGGTTTGAAAGGTACTTCGGTTTCAACACCACAATCAGAACATTTAGTCTTGTGCATTTCCCTGGGAGCTCCGAAGCCTCCACGGCTGCTGTCTCTTCCCCTGTCTCCTCTGTCATTATAAGCCATTTTGTTTCACCCTGGTTTTAGTTGTTAGTTATTGCTGAAAAATAAGATTGTATACGACTCTTTGGTTAAAAACAAAAATTGGTTTTTAACAACAGATTGTCATACATCTCTTTATTTTCAATACACATACATTGCATTTAAAATATATAAATGTTCCATAATATAAAAGATATATTTTTTTAACAAAAGAAAACTTTGTGATCAGGGTTTATGGGACGTGTGAACTACCACTCAGCTAAAGACTGAGTGGCTTCTTGGTTCATTCCTCCCTCTATTG
>NZ_JJOV01000084.1:0-6531 GCF_000979385.1 Methanosarcina sp. 2.H.A.1B.4 | reverse complement strand
ACGTCTCGTGGGCTCGGAGATGTGTATAAGAGACAGGTCCTGCAATCCCCAGCAGAGTGTATATCAACATGCTGAGTGTGCCCCATTTGCTCTTAAGCATACTCCCTGCCAGGAAGACAAAGAGGGGCTGCATGGTAACCGGTACCGGAGAAAAGGGAAGTGGGATTTTGATGTACGCCCCCGCTGCAATCATTGCGGCGAAAAGGGATGCAAACACCATTTTTCTAAGTTCCGAGGATTGAGCAATGCCGTATGTTTCGTTTTTCCCTTTCATTCTTTCATTTCTCCTGTTTTTATGTTTTCAAAGTTTAGTCCTGCATCCCGTATCATCTGCAGGTCCATTTCCGGACTTCTCCCTTCAGTGGTCAGGTAGTTGCCGAGCATCAACCCGTTGGCCCCGCAAAAAAGGGCAAGGGACTGCAGGTCCCTTAGGTTCTTTTCTCTTCCCCCTGCAAGCTTGATATTTTTCTCCGGCAGGACGAGCCTGAAAAGGGCTATGCTTTTAAGGATCTCCATCGGGGGCAGAGGGGCTGCATTCTCCATCGGAGTTCCCGGAACCGGGTTTAAGATGTTGATTGGCACGGCATCTACGTCCAGTTCTCTCAGGGTAAGGGCCAGTTTTATCCGGTCTTGCATGCTCTCCCCGAGCCCCAGGATCCCTCCTGAACATACTTCAAGCCCGGCTTCCTTTGCAGTCCTGATTGTCCGTATCCGGTCGGCATACGTATGTGTGCTACAGATGCGCCTGAAAAAGCTTTCAGAGCTTTCCAGGTTGTGGTGGATTCTTGAAACTCCGGCTTCTTTCAGCTTCCCCGCCGATTCCGGGCTCAGGGTTCCGATAGACGCGCAGACTTCAAGTCCGGTCCTGCTTTTTATCAGCCTCACGGCATCCAGGATGCTTTCAAGTTCCTCAAACTTCAGGCGGTTCCCGCTTGTGACTATCGAAAATCGGCGTGCTCCGGCCTTTTCAGCGTATTTTGCGTCTTCAAGGAGCCTCTCGGGGCTTAGCAGTGGATATTCCCTGGTTTCCGCACAATGGTGAGCTGACTGGGCACAGAACCTGCAGTTTTCGGGGCAGCGCCCGCTTTTTGCGTTTGTAATTGCACAGAGATCTACATTGTTCCCCAGCTTTGCTCTCAAGCGGTTTGCGATGGTAAAGAAGTCGAAGAGGTCGGGCCCGGTAAGCACTGCAAACTCCATAATTTCCTCTTCGTCCAGAGGGATTCCCTTATTGAGTTTGTCTCTGATCCGAGGGGGCATCGTGGCAATTTCCTTCATTGTTAACCTCTTTCTATGACGTGGTTAACTTTAAATCCGGGACTTGTTTATTAAAGTTTTCTCTCAACTTTGATACCAAAACTATCTGTACTCTCCTTTTTGCCCGGATTTAGGGGCTTTTTCTCTTCTCCGGGCGATAATTAAATATATATCTTATGCCGGTATTATGGATACTTCACCTGGAATGCAGTTTTAGCATACTGTTACATGCTGTATTTTCGGGAGTTGCATTGTGGGCGCGTGGCCTAGCCCGGATATGGCGGCAGCCTCCTAAGCTGTAAGTCGGGGGTTCGAATCCCTTCGCGCCCGCTAATTTCTATCTCTTTTATGCAGCATCCGTTTTATTCATGTTTCACTTAATCTGCTTTCCCTGACTTTTTTGAAGGCTTGTTTTTGAAAGTTTATCTCATGGGAAAGTTCTGTAAGTATGGATGCTTTTCTTCTTCAGAAGGTTATCAGTTCATGCTTTTGTCTTCCGGACATCTCTTCTCTGTGTCCCTCTCCGTGTCCGTAAAACAAGTATGTAGTTAGAGAAGAGCCGATATCCAGAAGAGACTGAACTATGGATGGGAAGTGTCCCGATGGGAAGTGTCCCACAAATTGGAGAGGCTTGCCCCGAAATTATGGAATAAATTCTTATTTAGAAATACATTATTCCTAGCTGGAATACAGTAAATGCTTATAATGCAGCATAATTTCTATTAAAAAACATAACTGCCGCTTCAGAGGAAACAGGAATTGATCAGAAAAGCCAGGATAAGTGATGTTGTTGAGATGAAGCAAATCATCAACACTTACTCTAAGGATGAGCTTATGCTTGCTCGCTCCCTTAGTGAGATGTACGAGAACATAAGGGATTTTTATGTATGTGAGGTCGAAGGAGAGGTTGTGGGATGCTGTGCCCTGCATGTGGTCTGGGAAGACCTTGCAGAAATCCTTGCTCTCGCAGTTAAGCCCGATTGTGCAAGAAAAGGAGTAGGCACACAGCTTGTTTCAGCCTGTCTTGAGGATGCTAAAGATCTCGATATGAAGGAAGTCTTTGCTCTTACTTATGTGCCTGAGTTTTTTGAAACCCTGGGCTTTAATATTGTGGATAAAAACAGCCTTCCCAGGAAAATCTGGTCTGGTTGCATCAGGTGCCCCAAATTTCCGGACTGTAATGAAATTGCAGTTCTTAAATCTATCAACGCCTGAAATCTTTCAGGAACCTTCAGGAAGTCTTACGCTTCAAGACTCCTGAATTTTTTATTTTGTTTTTTCCTGCCCGATTCCATGTGATAAACTCCGGTTTTGAAATCTTTCTCAACCCCTATTTATTTGGAAAGATCGAAACCAAAAGCTATTTATTCAGTAATCCTATTCTTTTTAGGTTGTCCTAATTATCTGGCCTGATAAATTTCGGGCATGTGTTGGTGGAATGGTGTTAATGCATACAGATCGACTCGAAGAATACTTAGAAACTATTCTTTACCTTATTACAAAAAACCAGAGCCCTGCGAAAACCAAACAAATTGCAGAAGAACTGAATGTATCTCCGCCCAGTGTGACGGAAATGATCAAAAAATTGCATTCTATGGGGTTCGTCGAGTATAAGCCCTATCAAGGAGTCGAATTGACCACAAAAGGAGCTGAAGAAGCTATCCGGGTCAAGAGGAAACACCAGGTTCTTGAGACTTTTCTGGCTGAAGTCCTTGATTTTGACAGGAAGGAAGCCCACAGGGAAGCCTGCGAGCTTGAGCACGCGGTATCAGACTCAGTGCTTGAGAAACTTTACGATTTCCTGGGAAATCCGGAGTACTGCCCCGACGGACACCCAATCAATATCGATAAAAGTAACTTGCAGCGCGAGGAAGGATTCATTCCTCTCGATGAAATGATAGAGGGAAGTTCAGGTACGATTGCCAGGGTAACCCTTCCAAGGGAGACAAAAGAGCGTTTAACCTCTCTTGGTATCCTTACAGGAGAAGATATTGAAGTCCGGCGCAAGCAAAAACAGGGATGTATCTCAGTCATGGTTGTTGGGTCTGAGATTGCCCTTGGAAGAGATATAGCAAAGAAAATTTTTATCACTCCTAAAGGTAAAAATGCATAAAAAGGGACGATGCTGGCACTTTACATGTACAGGGAAAAATTAATGGAGGCATGACAGGGATTTCCAGCTCATGCTGTACTTCTGGCAACAGAGGTCAAAAGAATTCTCCTTATGATGTGACACTGGCCTTCATAGGCAACCCGAGCGTTGGAAAAAGCGTTTTTTTCAGCAGGCTTACAGGAGTTGGGGTTGAGGTTTCCAATTATCCGGGCACTACGGTTGCGCTTAAAAGAGGAAGTGTAAATGCCAGAGGCAAGACCATTGAAGTAGTTGACCTGCCTGGAATATATTCTCTCGGGGTTGCAAACGAAGACGAAAAGGTAACCAAGAGATTTCTTATTGAAGATAAGCCGGATGTCATTATCAATGTCCTTGATGCAAGCAGGCTTGAGAGAAACCTCTATTTGACTCTACAGCTGCTGGAACTAGATATCCCTATGGTTATTGCCTTAAATCAGGTGGATCTGGCAGCAGAGCTCGGAATTCTTATTGATACGGAAATACTTTCAGAACTCTTAGGCCTGCCTGTAGTCTCCACTGTTGCAACGTGGGGGATAGGGCTTGATGAGGTAGTGCTCGTGGCTCTCGAAGAGAAAGACAAAGTCCAGGACCACCACAGGGTAAAGTACAGCCAGTGGATTCTCCAGGCTCTGTCCGGTCTTGACCATGCTTTTCCTGATTCATCTCAAAGTGTCAAGATTGCAGCTCTGCTGAACGATGCCGAGTTTGTGGAACTCTGCTGCATGCCGCCTGAAGCCCATGCCATTCTCTCTTCTTCCCGACGCTTCAGGCAGAACCTTGAGATTGAGCACGGAATTTCAGTTCCGGATACCGTTGCAAGAGACCTGTACGGAGAATCCGGGCATATAGTAGATAGTGTTGTCTCAGTGTTCGAACCGAAAAAAAGATTTCGTGACAGGATAGACAGTGTTCTTACCTCTCCTAACTTCGGGATTGCGGTTCTCATAGCTGCCCTGCTCCTTACTTTTCTCCTCGTCTTCAGGGTAGGAGGCTTCCTTGAAAACTGGATTGTGAATGATTTTTTTGAGCCTCACGTGATTCAGCCAGTGGAAACAATGACTCTTGGCATGGCGCCTATCTTTAGAAACCTGATTCTTTATTCCCTGCGGGGTGTGGAAGCCGGATTTGCAATTGCAATCCCGTATATTGCAGTTTTCTATGCTATCCTTTCCATATTCGAGGACTCAGGCTACCTGACCAGGGCAGCTTTTCTCCTGGATAACCTGACCCACAAGCTCGGGCTTCATGGGAGAGCTGTTATCCCTCTGGTTCTGGGGTTTGGTTGCAATGTCCCCGCAATAATGGCAGTGCATGCCCTTGGCACCAGGAGGGAAAAGCGGATAGCTTCGCTTCTAATCTCCCTTATTCCCTGCTCTGCAAGGACAGTTATTATCCTGGGACTTGTGGGGACATTTGTTGGTTTCTGGCCCGCGGTTTCTATCTATGTGCTGGATGTTCTCATTATTGCAGCGATGGGTTGGGTTCTCGGAAAAACCCTTCCAGGCCAGAGAAGCGGCTTCATTATGGAAATGACCCCTCTCAGAAAACCTGAACTGAAATCCACTCTCAGGAAGACCTGGATGAAAAGCCGGGAGTTTTTATATATCGCTTTTCCGCTGCTGCTTGCAGGGAGTGCATTCCTCGGAATCGCCGATGCCCTTGGTCTTCTTTCTATCTTCCAGGACTTTGTAGAACCTGTATCTGTTGGCCTTCTGGGCCTTCCGGCTTTTGCCGCAACAGCCCTGGTTTTTGGAATTCTCCGAAAGGAAATGGCTCTCCAGATCCTGGCCGTACTTGCAGGCACAGCCAACTTCGCAGCTGTAATGACTCCCCTTCAGATGTACCAGTTTGCGGTTATTACTACCATTTATGTCCCGTGCGTGGCAACGATTGCAGTACTGAAGCATGAGCTTGGAACAAAGGATACGGCTATGATTGTTACCTTCACCATATTCCTTGCTCTTGTGGTAGGTGTCTTGATCCGGATTATCGGGCCTCTCTTCCTGTGATCTCGAATCGCAACAGCCCGCAGTCCTTTTCGCTGCGCTCAAGAGGACTATTTATGAGTTTTAGTAGTGAACTTTGCTCCAGGGACAAATTTATGGGTTTTATCAGTTATCTTGCTCAAGAAGGCTAATTTATGGGTTTAGTAATGAGTTTTGTTCGATAGGGTCAATTTATGGGTTTTATCATTTATCTTCGCTCAGGAGGTCTAAATTACAAATATTTCTGACCCTTTCAACCATATTCGCTATAAATAGTCGTTTTTTTCACTTCTTTTAAGATGGGCAGACAGGCTGGTGGAGGCGCTCATATTTGCCGGAATTGAAACACGGTTTCCGGGGTTAAGGGAGGTATTTCTCTGGCTGAAAGAGGGACGTGCTGAAATTCCGTTATATTGAGTAAAAAGCGATATTTAAGGAAAGATCAATTAATTTATGAGATTAATTAAATTATCAAAAAACAGCAAGTTTTTTTATTTACTTCAATGCCGATTCGTTGGAACGTATGTTTCTGTATGCCGGGTACAATAATTATATATTAGTAAACTTATCTATTCTTTCTCGTCTGTTTTCATATTATAGTAAATTATTAATACTTCATGCATCGTGTTTATTTTCGATGACTCGGATTACCGATCACATACACAAAAACGTTTTTAGTGTTATTATGGATATTTTCGAAATGGATCATTTCCGAGAGCCTGAAGTTGAAGAGGTTCAACTTTTCCTTGAAAGCACCGGAACCCACGGTTCTATTGTTAACGAGAGTGCTCTGGAGATGGACTGCAGCACATCCCCCAAAATCCAGGTGAGGCAGAGTGTACTTCTTAATTTCGATGAGTCTATTCCGTCCATTGAGTAACACTTTCTTCTAAAAATTTCCAACCCCTGTTGAAATCCAACTCTTTAACTCATTTAATTTTTGAGTTACCTTTTGGGTTTCATTCCCTATTTTGTACAAATCCCGCATTGAAGCCTCTATCTTGTTTATGGGAAGGAGCGTAAAACCCCGAAGTCTTCAGCTTCGTGGGATATAATCGTCAACTTCCTCACGTTCTGCTGTTATTGATTCTGCAAACTTATTTCTATTTTGAAGTCTCTCATTCCATGCTGATTTCCGAAGCGAAAACCAAGCAA
>NZ_JJOV01000004.1:0-97899 GCF_000979385.1 Methanosarcina sp. 2.H.A.1B.4 | reverse complement strand
AGCAGAAGACTGCCCGGAAGTTGCAGAAACCCCAGCAGATGAAGCAGAAGACTGCCCGGAAGTTGCAGAAACTCCAGCAGAGGAAGCAGAAGACTGCCCGGAAGTTGCAGAAACCCCAGCAGATGAAGCAGAAGACTGCCCGGAAGTTGCAGAAACTCCAGCAAAAGAATGTTAATAAGAAAATCTCTGAACAGGTAAGCCCTGCAGATATTATACAAGACCATTGAATAAGTAGAATCAATTGGCCAGAAAATAACTTATGTGCCGGAGGGTTAGACACACTCTCCGCACAAAAAGTTAAAATGCAACCATTGGATGTAACTATTTTTCAGATAACTTTTTTAACATTTTTAAAATCGTAAATTTACCTGATTTTTGGATATATCAAAACTCGTTGACTCTCCTTTGCATAGATTTCCTTAATTATGCGATTGAAACTCGGCTTTCGGTGTCCTCTGCGGTTCCTTAATATAGCGCTTGATTGCGTAAGAGGTCACGTTTCCAACGGATCGATAGAACTAAAGGAACAAAAAGAAAAGCCAGCGAGAGTTAACTTCATCCCCGACCTGCAAGGCGGGGTATTCATGACCCTCCACCCCTCCAAAGTAATTAAACCTGAAGAAAGCCAGAGTAAAGAATCAAACTTCAATATTTTTCTTCCGCGAATTTCCGAAATAATATGCGCTATCGATTTATATTAGCTGCAATTATGTATTATAGTAGATGAAACATATCGCTAGCAGCTATTCTTTTTAGTCATTATACTTTTGATCACTCCAGATGATCAGATTAGGATTCTACCGAAAAATATTATTACCTCGATTATATAAATCCGCCGAGGAAATATGAAGGACAACAATTCAGGGAAAAACTCCCTGCTTCCGAAAGAAAAAGAAGAAAAAATCCTGGTTGACCCTTACGGGCGCAAAGTAACCGGGCTTCGCATATCCATCACGGAAAGGTGTAACCTTGCCTGCATGTACTGCCATAATGAAGGAGCAGACTGCTGCACCTGCGGCCCCTTAGGGCACGAGATGAGCCCGGAACTTATCTGCGGGATTGTCCGGGAAGCAGAAAAATTCGGAGTCCGCAAAGTAAAGTTCTCGGGGGGGGAACCTCTTTTCAGAAAGGACTTTGAAGAAATCCTTGCCTGTCTCCCCTCCCTTAAAGAAGTCTCGGCAACCACAAACGGCATCCTGCTTGAAAAGCGTGCAAAAACCCTGAAAGCTGCAGGCCTGGACAGGGTAAATGTGAGCCTGGACTCTCTTGTCCCAGAAAAATACGAAGCGATTACCGGAGCTCCTAAGGGCTCTCTTGAGAAAGTAATAAAAGGTATCGACAGCGCAGTTGAAGCTGGACTGACACCTGTAAAGCTGAACATGGTGCTCCTGAAAGGCATAAACGACAATGAAATCGATGCAATGATGGATTTTATCCGTCCTTATGAAGGAAAAGTCATCCTGCAGCTGATTGAACTCATGGATATTGGCCCGCAACTTTCAAAGTATACTATTGACTCGAAAGCCCTCGAAAAAAGCCTTGAGGAAAGGGCAAGCGAGGTTAGGGTCCGGCACCTGCACCACCGGAAAAAGTACATTATCGGCGGAGTGGAAGTGGAATTCGTGCGGCCAATGGACAACTCGGAGTTCTGCGCCCACTGCAGCAGGCTAAGGGTCACAGCCGATGGAAAGTTCAAGCCCTGCCTGCTTGTACATGATAACCTTGTTGATGCCCGGGAAGCAAAGAGCCCCGAAGAGATCGAAAAACTTCTCAGGCTTGCAGTAAGTCGGAGGAAACCTTACTGTACTCCTGTAATAGGGATCGAAATAAGGAAAAAGACAAAAGAAGACATAAAAAAGTAGATGAAAGAAAAGAAGAAAAATCTGGAAAATAAGGAGGAAAAAAATGAAAATTGAACTTTCAGTAGACGACAGAAAAATTCCCACGAACGAGTTTGTCCAGAAAATCTTAGGAAACGTGATCAAAGCGATGGTTGAGTCGCTCCACACCATTGACGATGAATGGAAGGAAATTTCCATAAAAGTAGAAAAGGAATAAAACAAAAAACAAAACGGAAAAAAGAATAAAACAAAAAATAAAACAGGGAAAAAGAATAAAATAAAAGAATAAAACGGGGCTCCCGGCTGAAAGGGGAAAACCAGTATTTTCTCAGGAAAGATCTTATCCTTCTTTTTTAAAAGCTATTTTATTCTTTTTTCAGTGCGCCTTTCCTTCTGTTTCAGAGACTATTAAGGGCTCAAGGGCTCAGAGATATTTTTCGATCTCTGAAAACTCTATTCTTGCCGTTGAGTCCAGGGTAATCGGAGTTATTGAGACGTGCCCTTTCTGCATGATGGCATGCACATCGGTCCCTTCCTCTTCTTCGCGGATAAGGTCTCCTGCAATCCAGTAATACGGTCTGCCCCTGGGGTCACGCCTCTCTTCAACGTCAGTTTTGAAGACCTTCCGCGCAAGGCGGGTTATTTCTATGGGGGTGTCTTCTTCGGCATGGTAGGGAATGTTGATGTTTAAAAGGTCCACATTTTCAGGCATACCGTACCTGAGGACGTTTCGAGCCACTCTGTTTACGATTTTGATCCCGGCTTCGAAGCGTTCTCTGTGGTAGTCCCTGGGATCGTCGAATTTCTGCCCTTCGTCAAGCACCTGCATGGAGGCGGCAATTGCCGGAACGCCATAGCTTGCAGCTTCAAGGGCTCCTCCGATAGTCCCTGAGGTGGTGATCGTATCCGTGCTGATGTTCTCTCCAATGTTAAAGCCCGAGAGCACCAGGTCTGGCATTTGTTTGAGGATGGTAAAGATGCCCAGAATTACAGAATCCGTTGGAGTCCCACCCACAGCATAAGCAGGTGCGCCTCCTACATCGGTTTTTGTAATCCGGAGGGGTTCAAAGATAGAAATAGAACGTCCGACCCCGCTCTGCTGGACAGAAGGAGCCGAAATCGTAACTTCCCCCAGGTCCGAAACACTGTCAAAGGCAGCTTTCAGGCCAGTCGAATAAACACCATCATCATTTGTAACAAGAATTTTTGGGACCATTAGCGTTCCCATAAGTTTCCGGATAATTTAAAATTTATGGAAAAGGGCTTCATATGGAAGAACAGTCATCCCTATCGGATGACAAAGCCTAAAAAGTGACAACGGGAAATAAATAAAACATGAGAGGGAAATTAAAAACAAAAAAATGCAACGGCAAAAGTGCCGAAGCAAAAAATAAATCACAGGGCTGTTTGTTTAGCATTTGCTGAGCCCTGGTTCTTTTTGGACTGAGAAGGTTTATTTTTGATTTGAGAATGCTTCTTTTTATGGCTATTAACCGGTTATTTTAGTTCCGATTAGCTTTTTTAACCTGAGGGTTTTTGAAACAGGCGGGGTATTAGAGTAGGGTGTCTGATCCACCCTATGTAGATTGTTTCAACCCCAGGCGTTTTGAAGCCATGCTTGAAGCAAAGCCCCCTTTTCTACGGATGACTTACACAGTTATGAAACGGAACCTGACAGACATGAGCTTTGAAAAAGCATTTTGCCTTAACGTTTGGGGCCTCAGATTTACGTTTCTCATTTTCGTTCTCGTTTCATATGAGTACGATTGAGCTGCATAAGTACTGCCATAACAAAAGCGGCAGCCGTCTGTCTGCTTTAACTGACCACTGGTGCCCCACAGGGTCCCCCTTAACTGTAGTCCGGAAACATTTCGTTTCAGTAGAAAGCAGATTTTTCAATTTAACCTCGAAAGGAGGCAAACCTGCAGTACCATATTAACTGCAGTTTTAAAGTACAGTTTCAAAGTACATTTTGAACCGTGTATTCATACAGGTGATAAACAGTTAAAGAAAACATTATCACCTTTATTGTTAGAAACTCCAGACTATGGACCCATTCCGCGATTTCCATAATCGTTTCCGTTTGTAAACTTTTCTCTTCTATTAAGGTTTTTATGATTTCTTTTAAACTTTTTAATAGCATTTTTACCATAACCCCACTGATAATGTATTCTATCAGACGTTAACTCAAAGCATTCTCTGTTTGAAAATGCCCGGTGTATAACGTATTCTACCCAACTCTATCTCAAAAAGGAGCCTTCTGTTCGAAGGCACCCTGCATAGTATACACTATCCGACGTAATCTCAAAGAGGCATCCCCATAGTGAAAATGCCCTAGTTTACCCCACCGACTCTAGCTTTAGAAGCTTGTGATATTAAAAGTTGTTGAGCTTGTATAAGAGAATTTTATATGACAACTCAAATAATATCCAGGCCCTCCAATGAACCTTTCAGGGATCAAGCATGAAAAAAAAGCTGAATATTAATAGCAAAAGAGAAAAGGCCACGAAAACGGAGCATAGCTTATAAACCCGGGATCGAAAAAAGAAGACGTTGAAGGAGATGTATTCTTTACCTGCATTTATCATGCAAAGCGAAATTTAAGTGCAAATCCGGCTGAGGACAAAATAAGGTAAAAGAAAAGTACACCGACATCTGTGGAAAGTCCATTGTAGAGTAGAAAAGTATATAAACAGTGTTTAAAAATATATAATAGGTTATTATACTGGAAGAATTATAATAGTCGTAATATAAACTGACCGAAAAGATCGGTTTTATGCCTGGGCCCTGGAATACAGTTTAATTTGATCCAAAACCGACAGCATAAATGTAATAATATTTCGTACTGTGATTGATGACTTTTGTTTAAAAGATATACATGATGTCGGAAAATCTGCTGAAAAACAGAGCTGGACTTGCCCCACTAATAGGAACAGCTCTTATGCTTGCTATTGTTTTTTTGATTGTGGCTCTTATAGCATCTGCTTTTTTTGCTGGAAATAATCCGGATAATTTAGATCCGGCCCCGCTTGCAGACCTCAGGGTTTATGAATATAACACCAGTACGCTGAAAATTGAGCACCTTGGGGGAGACTCTATAGACTTCAGCAATTCAACGACTTCCGTAATCCTTGATATGGCCGGAAAGAATAACCTCCTTGAGGCTTCAAACCTTGAAGTTTTGAAGGCAGGCGATATTAAACTGCTGCCTCTTAAAGACAGGAACGGAAATTTGATACCGATAAATGCAGGAGACCTTGTGACATTTAAGGTCATTGATCTCAGGACCAAAAAACCTGTTTTCATCCAGGAAATCAGGTTCATGAATGGGATTGATACGGAATATCAGCCAGGGAATGATACGAAATACAAGCCAGGGAATGATACGAAATACAAGCCAGGGAATGATACGGAATACAGGCCAGGGAATGATACGAAATACAGACCAGGGAATGATACGGAATACAAGCCAGAGATTGTTGGTTACTATTACCAGGGGACGCATTTCAATGGCCCCGCAGTTAAACATACTGATTCCAGGCTGAAGTTTGCAGAAAATACATATTTAGCCGCCAGTATTCATGGCAGCGACATCCAAAACTGGCCTTATGGTATCCTGAATACGCTGGATACTTTCAGTGTCGTTTATGAAGGCTTTATCAAAATAGAGCAGAATTCCAGTTATACATTTTATCTGACTTCAGATGATTGGGCACAGCTTTATATTGACGGCACAACTGTCATTAAAGAACCGAGCTCTTCAGCAAGGCATCCCACTACCACAAAAACAGGAACAATATATCTCCCTGCCGGTTATCATAAGATAAGAGTTGAAATGCGGGAGTATCAAGGGACCTCCATTCTTTTCCTTGAATGGTCTTCGGAATCCTTTTCAAAGTGCTTTGTTGACAGCCTTTACCATGAGGCTTCTCCCAACTAATTCAAAATAAAGCAAGTCCTGCCGAATTTTTACAACTTTATTATTATATTTCTGTCCGGCTCCCCGGAAAATCCGACTCAACCTTTTCAACAACCTGCCCCAGAGCAGTGCAAATTTAATATAATGATTCCCTTTATCCATCTAATATTTCGGACAAATCAAGAATTTACAATTACCCTATATCCCCCAATCAATTTCACGAGGATTATAAAATGGACAAGTACGAGAAGGTATTCGAGCTGGCAAAGCGCCGCGGCTTTTTGTGGAACTCTTTTGAGCTGTATGGCGGAAGCCGTGGGTTTTATGATTACGGGCCTCTCGGGAGCACGTTAAAGAGACGGATTGAGCAGATCTGGAGAGAGTTTTACGTTATCCAGGAAGGGCATATGGAAATCGAATGCCCGACCATAGGAATCGAAGATGTTTTTGTCGCATCCGGGCACGTGGGCGGCTTTTCTGACCCCCTCTGCGAATGCAAAAAATGCGGGGAAGCATTCAGGGCTGACCACCTTGTGGAAAACGTAATGAATGCGGCAGGAACCCTGAGTGCAGAACAGCTCACGCAGGTCATAAAAGAAAAAGGGATCACCTGTCCTGAATGCGGCGGAGAATTCAACGACGCCTATGAGTTTAACCTGATGTTCAAGACCACAATCGGACCCGGCACCGGAAGGCAGGGTTACCTCAGGCCGGAAACGGCGCAGGGGATGTTTGTGGACTTCCAGAGGCTGTCCCGCTTCTACAGGGACAAGCTGCCTTTTGGAGCAGTACAGATCGGCAAGTCTTACAGGAACGAGATTGCGCCAAGGCAGGGCGTAATAAGGCTCAGGGAGTTCACGCAGGCCGAGTGTGAGATCTTCGTTGACCCCAGGAACAAGAAACACCCCAACTTTGAGCGTTTTGCAGACAGGGAACTTAGTCTTTATTCGCAGGAGGCACAGCAGAAGGGCGAACCATTCAGGATAACCGTAAGAGAGGCCGTGGAAAAGGGAATCATTGCCCACGAGGTTCTGGGCTACAACATCGCGCTCACGAACGAGTTCCTGACAAAGGTAGGTATCGACCCTGCAAGACTCAGGTTCAGACAGCACCTGAAAGACGAGATGGCGCATTATGCAATCGACTGCTGGGATGCTGAAATCGAGACAGAACGCTTCGGCTGGGTAGAGATCGTGGGAATTGCCGACAGGACGGACTATGACCTTAAAGCCCATGCAAAAGTCAGCAAGACCGAGCTCTACGTTTATGTGGAATACGACGAGCCCAAAATGGTGACCCGTTTTGTTGTAAAACCAACCATGGGAAAGCTCGGCCCACTCTTCAAGGGCAAAGCAAAAGCCGTTGCAGATGCCTTAAAGCAGCTTTCAGAAGCAGAGCTCTCGATCTCAAAAGATCAAATCAAGGTCACCGTGGATGGGGAAGAACTGACAGTCAGCTCCGATGTGGTGGACTTTGCTGAGGAGACCGTAAAAGTCAGCGGAGAAAACGTAATTCCTCACGTGATTGAGCCTTCCTATGGTATAGACAGGATCTTCTACGGTGTCATGGAACACGCCTTTGACGAAGAAAACGTTGCTCAGAAGGCAGGCGAATCCGGACTTAAAGGTGCAGGAGAAGCAGAAAAGACAGAAAAAGAACCCGAAGCAGAAAAGGGTGAAAATGAAGGAGAAGGGGAAGAGGAAGCCCGCCTTGTGATGCATTTCTCAAGCGCAGTCGCACCTGTGCAGGTAGCAGTCCTTCCACTCCTGACCCGTAAAGAGCTTGCAGACCCTGCAAAAGAGATCATTGCAAAACTCAGGGAAAAGAACCTGCTTGTCAATTATGACGACTCCGGGACCATCGGGCGCCGCTACAGGAGAAACGACGAAATCGGGACTCCTTACTCAGTTACCGTGGACTACGACACCCTTGAAGATGGGACCGTTACAATCAGGGACAGGGACGCCATGCGCCAGGTCCGGGCCCCGATCGACGGAATCGAAAACGTGCTCTACGAATTGATCTACAGGGGCAGAGATTTCGAATCCGCAGGCAAGCCTTTTAACTTTTAAAATAAAGGATACTGCAATTCCTGAGCTGCGGGCTGAGAAGCCTGCAGCAAAACTTTTATTTTTTATTACGGATTAATATTACTTTTTTAGAATTGAATTAAAGCCTTGAAACAAAAGAACCTTGAAATGAAATAAGGCTGAAATGAAATAAGGCTGAAACAAAGATAAGGCTGAAACAAAGATAAATCTGAAACACAATAATCCTGACGCAAAATGAACGAGAGTCTTTTTCCTGAGAAACAGGCATGTATGAAGCATCCATTGATAAAGCCCGACACAGTTGAGCAGAGACTTTACCAGCTCAACCTTGCAGGAAAAGCCCTGGAGGGCTCAAGCCTGGTTGTGCTCCCCACGGGACTTGGAAAAACCATTATAGCTCTTTTCGTAATTGCTTCCAGGCTCCAGCGTTTCGGGGGAAAAGCCCTGATCCTTTCTCCTACAAAACCTCTTGTAGACCAGCATGCCGCTTTTTTTAAAAAGGTGATGACCCTTCCCGAAGAAGAAATTCTGGCTTTTACAGGCAGCATTGCCCCTGCTGAGCGGGAAAAGCTCTGGGCACAGGGAAAATTGATAGTGTCTACTCCCCAGGTTATTGAAAACGACCTTCTTACGAAACGGATCAGCCTTGAAGACGTCAGCCATATCACTTTTGATGAAGCCCACAGGGCAGTCGGAAATTATGCTTATACCTTTATTGCGGAAAAGTACTTTGAGAGCGCAAAAAATCCCCATGTGCTAGGAATTACCGCAAGCCCGGGCAGCTCAGATGAGAAAATCGCAGAGGTCTGTCAGGCTTTGCATGTTGAAAATGTAGCTGTGAAAACCGAGAAAGACAGGGATGTTCGCCCTTATGTGCAGGAAAAAGAATTAGAGTGGCTTCAGGTCCAGCTTCCTGCCGAAATGGCCGAAATTCGGGGATATCTGGAGAAGATCCTGGATGATAGGCTCGGAATCATAAGAGAACTGGGGTTTTCTGCAGGCAGTGGAAAATACGTCTCCAAAAAAGACCTCCTGCTTCTCCAGAAACAACTCCAGGATAAAATCCGTATAGGGGGAGACCCTGCAATTTTCTCTGCCATGTCTGTGGTTGCTGAGATGATGAAGGTTAACCATGCTGTGGAAATGGTGGAGACACAGGGGCTTGAGACTCTAAGAAAGTACCTGGAAAAATTGGAGGCTGAAGCCTCTTCCAGCAGTTCGAGCAAGGCTGCAAAAAGGCTCATGGACGATCTCTATATGAGAAAAACCCTGTACAGGGTAAAGGAATGTGATGTCGAACATCCTAAACTCGCGCTTGCACGGAAGATCGTATCCGAACAGCTGGAAGAAAACCCTGATTCCCGGGTAATTGTGTTTACCAACTACAGGGACACTGCCGAAATAGTGGCAAATGCCCTTTCTGAGGCTCCAGGAGTTATCCCTATCCGTTTTGTGGGGCAGGGTTCACGGCATAAAGACAAAGGACTTACGCAGAAACAGCAAGCGGGAATCCTCGATAAATTCAGGGCAGGGGAATACAACGTACTTGTAGCTACTTCAGTTGCTGAAGAAGGGCTTGATATCCCCTCCACGGACATGGTGTTATTTTACGAACCCATCCCCTCGGAAATCCGCAGCATCCAGCGTAAGGGCAGGACCGGCAGGCAGCAAAAAGGCAGAGTAATTGTGCTTGTGACAAAGGGCACACGGGACGAAGCCTACTACTGGAGCAGCAAAAACAAGGAAAAGAAGATGCTTAACAGCATGCACGGGCTTGAAACAGTTCTTACCCCAAAGGCTTCAAAGAAGAGTGCAGAACTTTCGGATTTCGAAAACCTATCCTGTAATTCAGACTCGAAGCTGAAAATGGAAGAAATCGAAATGGAAAACGAGGATGAAGACGGAAACGGTTTCAATAGCAGTCCGGGGGATATTAGGAAAAACGAGGAAGATAAAGACATATACCTGGAAACAGGCGCAGATGGGACTGGAAAGAAGGACGAAAATGAAAAAGCAGATGTAAATGCAAAAGAGAGGCAAAAAACCCTGGTAGACTTCGAAGCTCTTTCCGGAAGGAAATCTGTAAATAAACCGGGAATATCCGGAACAGAACCCGAAACCGAGCCTCTCAGAATAGTGATCGACCACAGGGAGACAAAATGCGGAGTTGCAAAAACCCTGGACAGGCTCGGGATGGAACTTAGCTTTGCGGCTCTCGAAGTAGGGGACTATGTGGTAAGCGATCGTCTTGCAGTAGAAAGAAAGCGCACGGATGACTTTGCAAGTTCTCTGATCGACGGAAAGCGCAACCTCTTTGCCCAGCTTTCGGACCTTGCGAGGGTTTATGAAAAACCTGTCCTGATTATTGAAGGAGAAGACCTTTTCACTTCCAGGCAGATCAACCCTAACGCCATTTACGGCTCACTTGCATCCATTGCACTCGACTTTAGAGTAGCCATCCTTTATTCCAGGGATGAGGAAGAAACAGCTTCTATTTTGAAAATACTCGCAAAGAGGGAGCAAACAGAAAACAAACATGAAATCAATCCGCACGGGAAGAAATCTGCCAGCTCCCTTGTAGAGCAGCAGGAATACCTTATTTCTTCTATTTCGAATATCGGGCCAAAGGCCGCCAGAAACCTCCTTTTGCACTTCGGCTCCGTAGAGGCTATTATGCTGGCTGACACTGAAGAGTTGAAAAAAGTAAAACTAATAGGGCCTAAAGCAGCAGCCAGGATCAGAGAAGTGCTCGAAAGCCCATATAAAGGATAAACAGAAAAAAAGCAAATTGACGGGAATAAGTCCGGTATCTCATCAGTTACAGTTAGAACTGAATGAAAAAAAGAAAAAATTAAGTGAAAAATAAATAAAAAATAAATTTTCCCGAGATTCAGGCTGAAAAAGACCTATTATGACTATAGGAGGATAGCCGGCAACAGCATTCGAGGAAAACCGCATACTATAAGCCTGAAATAACAGTGCTCAACCTGTAGGCTCCGGAAAAAATCGTTTTTTAAAGAGGAATTCCCTGGGGAAATCCCACTAGAAAAAAACCTGTCCTATCAATACCTTTTGACGTTGCAGAATATTTTTTCGAGATGCCGCCTTTGAACTGTGCATTTTGGCTCAGGCAACACCCCAAGGAGAATGAAAACCCACCCAAACGGGAAGAGAAGGATCATTGCTCCAAGCAACCTCAAAAAGGTAATAAGACATGAAAGCAGGTCTCTGTATATCTCTCTCATGCTTTCATCACCTCTCAATATACATTCAGCTGGTCATAAATATAAACACACCTAAAAGAAATTTATGATAAATCGTGATAGATCTGTGCCGTTTCAAAATGCAGATTTGAAAAATAATTGCAGAATCCTTAACGATAAATAATTATAGAAAAAAACCTCATCCTGTATCACCTTTGGGAAGTTAACGGAGTTATTAAGAAAAACAGCATCGTGTGGTGAAGAGGCATAATTTTCAAAAATGTGCCCCATGTGGAATTGAAATCGGAAACGCGGATTCCTATAATCAAAAAGTGTAAAACTATAATGAAAGATCAGGAAATATGATAAAAATAATAGGTATATAATATATAATAAATATATCGTAGGATTAGAATTAAAACGCCTGCATAAAAATAAGACTAGCCTGAAAAGATGCCCCATAGAGCAAAATCGACATTCGTCGGACTTTGCCGCAGGCATGGGAGAGAAAGGGTACACATCAAGACCAAAGTTTCCCGAGAAAAAAATCGGTTTTTCAGGGAAATTCCTGCCAGTCAGGGCATACCAAACTTCGTGAAGACGGAAAAGAAACAGGGAAAACCAGATTTCTCAAGCAAATCTTCAGAAGAGCTTTTTTTTCCAGATCTTGTCCGGAAAATCTTCTTTTTTGATTTTTATACCTTATAACAGATTATTTTTATACGACCCCGTTCTATTGTGAACTTTTCTTCCGATTATATAAGTTAGATGCAACCGTTTTTTCCGAGCGTCCTCTTTCAGGGAATGTTTTTCGGCAGATCTTCGAGCCTGCATATTCTCAACACTAGTTATACCTATTATTAACTTGAATTGATCTTAACTTGAATTGATCTTAACTTGAATTGATCTTATTTCTGGCTCGCCTATCCCTTACCCTATCTATTTCAGCTTTGCCTGCAATTAGATTTTATAGAAAGGAGCGTAAAACCCCCAGGTCTTTAGCCTGGGGGCAGTTCACACCTGCCTCAGCCGCTCTACCAGACCAATGCCTTTTTCGATCAGCTCGAATTGCTCAGCAATGCTGCGCGGATTCTTTTCGTCCTGAAGGGAATCTGCGATACTGACCATTTTTTTAAAGAGAAGGTTTTCCAGCACATCGCGGTCTCCATGAGCTGTAGAAACCATGGATGGTGCAGTCCTTTTCCCTGCCCGGACTGCGGGTGCAGTCCGAACTTCAGGAACCGTTCTTCCGACCTCTTCAGCCTCATAAGTAGTCTCTGGAATCTCTTCTTCCACAGACGGGAGAACTTCATCTTCTTCATCTTCGGCATCCGGCGTTCTTTGCCCGAACCTTGCTTTCTGTCTGCGTGCCTGTACTTTATTTCTGGTCTCAAAAGAGGATCTGTCTCTCTCAGTAGAAGATCTGGCTTCTGGGACCCGGACTTCTGCCGCAGGTTCGGGAGCCGGAGTTTCTTCCATTTCTTCCCGGACATCACAGATAGGACAGATTACCGTGCCCTGATAACGAAATTTTGGAGCTCCGCAGACTTTGCAGTGTTCGGCAAGCATTGTGCCTCCGAGTTCCAGGAAACGGGCTATACGCTTTACTTTTTGGTCTTTTTCAGAATCCATATGCCTAACATTCCTTTTTGCACAGTTTATCACTTATTTAATAAGATTTTTCCTGTAGCTCCCTCTATATGAAACTACCTTTATCATGCACAAAACGGAAAAGGGTCTGTATCCAGAATCGTATAGAGAAGACGCGGACACAATCGGGCACACGGATTACCGATAATATTTTATATAACGAGCCTGTCTAACACTAATTTATTAGCTCTAATTTTTAATCATAATTGACTGCGAAGGTGATTCAAATGTCATCAAATGATTCAGCAGAAGTTATCAAACAATGTCTTCATGTCCTAGAAAGCATAACCAGTGACTCTTCAGTTCCAAGAAATATCAGGCGTTCTGTGAATGAAATCATAGATATCCTGAACAAAGACTCCGAACCTCTGTTCCTTAGAGCAGCATCAAGCATTTCCATTCTCGAAGATGTAAGCAACGACCCGAACCTTCCTCTGCACACGAGGACTCTGATATGGAATCTTTCAAGCCAGCTTGAAACCATTCCAGTAGATGAGTAAAGCCAGAGAAAACAAAAGAATTGTTCTAATCCTGTAAAAAGGATTTTTTCTGAGAGTATCTTAAAGAAAGAATTTGGCTCCCGGAAAGAAAAACGCTCAGATTCGTTTCTTGAGACGATTCTGTTAAAAATCCCGAACTTTATTTGATTCTAAACTAAGAGCCGAAGGGAAGCGACTTAGTAAGATAGTCGCCTCCAGCTGCTTTTCGAATCAACTTAAATGATAAGGGATACCGATAAGGTAAAAACCTTTTTCATTTTTTTTCGACATAACTATTATCTTTTCTCGATTTTTTTCTGAATCGAATTTCAAATTCATACTATGACCAGGGCTTCAAAAGGATAATAAATGTATAGAGTTTATACGTGAAAGAAGAGATAAAAAGAGGAATAAAGATATAAAGAACCTCATAATCAGTTTATACAGAATAAAGAAAATTATAAACTATACAGGGCAACAGGTTCAGGCCATAGACATAATACAGTTAAAATAGACATAATACAATTAGAAGGGAATGCTGAGATATAGGCATAGAAGCTTGAAAAAGCATATAAAAACCGAAAACACATCTAAATGTGTAAAAAAATAGAGAATAACTTGATACCGGTGGAAAGCCAGTATCGTGAACTTCCCCAGGCCAAAACCTGAGGGTTTTACGCTTCATTACATAAAAATATAAAAAGCTTACAGGGGGGCAAAAGTAATGCTGAAAGAAATTTCTATACGGATAAGGGAGAATTTCGAGGTTAAAGATAAGATCAGAGAAGAAGGACTGAAAATTTCAAGGGAAACTGTCAGGGAATGCCGGACAGCAAGCTTTGCCCTGCATGGGAAGGACTTTGAAAAAGCCGGTAACAGCATAGAGGCGGCTGGAAGAGCTTTAAAAAAGCTTGAATCCCGGTTCGAAGGACATGCTGATATTTACCACGCCGGATTTGTAGAACATGCCCAGCAGGAATATACGGAAGTTTCAGTTCTCTACATCCTTTTAAAAGACGAAGGAAAGACACAAAATCTTCCGTCTCCGGATGAACTGAGAGTTGAGTACGCTGCCTATCTTAACGGGCTTGGAGATGTAGTGGGAGAACTCAGGAGACATGTCCTTGACCTTATCAGGGAAGATTCCTTTGAAAAGGCCGAAGTATTTTTAGGGATCATGGAAAATATCCATGCAGTCCTTATGGACTTTGACTACCCTGACGCAATAACCGGAGGGCTCAGGCGAAAGACAGATGTATCCCGCTCCCTGATAGAAAAAACACGCGGCGATGTGGTAAACTCAATTCAGCAGAAAAAGCTTGAGCTTGCAATGCAGAGCCTGAAATCCAAACTGTAAGATAATTATCTCCTTTTCAGCCTGGCAGAACTACAGGCTGAGAAGGAGAGATAAATAAATTTCACAATAACCACTAAAATCATTTACTATTTAGTGTAGTTAAATTACAATTTAACCCTCAGATCAATTTAGCCCTCCGATACCTGAAGTCCATTGTCCAATGCACTTCGCCGGGTCGCCAAGCAGTTCAACATATGCATATAAACGATAAAACCGTAAGGGTCTGACAGATCCAGAATTCCAATAATCAGTTACAAGAGGATATCCATGAGATTTGATCCAGAAAAAATAAAAAAGGATGCAAAAGAGAATTTTGACCTTGCCTGGAACGAGGGTAAAAAAATGGTCAAAACACCTACCCTTAACGAACGCTACCCGAGAACTACCCTGAGATACGGGAAGGCTCACCCTGTTTATGATACAATCCAGAAATTGAGGGAAGCCTATCTGCGCATGGGTTTTGAAGAAATGATGAACCCTCTTATAGTTGATGAAAAAGAGGTTCACAAGCAGTTCGGAAGCGAAGCCCTCGCAGTCCTTGACCGCTGTTTCTATCTTGCAGGGCTACCCCGCCCCAATGTAGGGATTTCTGACGAGCGCATTGCACAGGTAACAGAAATCCTGGGCGACATAGGGGACGAAGGAATAGACAAAATCAGGAAAGAACTCCACGCTTACAAAAAAGGGAAGGTTGAGGGAGATGACCTTGTTCCCGAGATCTCAGCAGCTCTCGGGGTTTCCGATGCCCTTGTAGCTGACATGATTGAAAGGGTTTTTCCTGAATTCAAAGAGCTTGTACCCCAGGCAAGCACAAAAACGCTGCGCAGCCATATGACAAGCGGCTGGTTCATTTCCCTCAGTTCCCTCCTTGAGAGAGAAGAGCCTCCATTCCACTTCTTCTCGATAGACCGCTGTTTCAGGAGAGAGCAGCAGGAAGATGCCTCAAGGCTCATGACCTACTACTCAGCTTCCTGCGTGATCATGGA
Organism: Methanosarcina sp. 2.H.A.1B.4; assembly: GCF_000979385.1. Classification (NCBI taxonomy): domain Archaea; kingdom Methanobacteriati; phylum Methanobacteriota; class Methanomicrobia; order Methanosarcinales; family Methanosarcinaceae; genus Methanosarcina; species Methanosarcina sp. 2.H.A.1B.4. The sequence goes on along the minus strand of NZ_JJOV01000004.1, from coordinate 82,413 downwards.
CGAGGACGTGACCGTAGACCACGGAAAAGCCGTTGCCCAGGGGCTCCTCTCCCAGTTCGGCTTTGAAAAGTTCCTCTTCAGGCCCGATGAAAAACGCAGCAAATACTATGTGCCTGACACCCAGATCGAGGTCTTTGCCTTCCACCCGAAACTCGTGGGCTCGAACTCCAAGTACTCTGACGGCTGGATTGAGGTTGCAACTTTCGGAATATACTCTCCAACAGCCCTCGCAGAATATGATATTCCGTACCCTGTCATGAACCTCGGGCTTGGGGTCGAAAGGCTTGCCATGATCCTGCATGATGCCCCCGATGTCCGCTCCCTGACCTACCCACAGATTCCGCAGTACAGCGAGTGGGAGATGCCTGACAGTGAACTTGCAAAGCAGGTCTTTGTAGATAAAATGCCTGAGACTCCGGAAGGGCAGGCTATTGTAGATGGCATCGTTTCTCAGTGCGAACTGCACGGAGAAGAGCCAAGCCCCTGTGAGTTCCCTGCCTGGGAAGGGGAGATTTGCGGAAGGAAAGTAAAAGTCTCCGTAATCGAACCAGAAGAGAATACAAAACTCTGCGGTCCTGCAGCCTTTAATGAGGTCGTTGCCTATCAGGGGGACATTCTGGGAATCCCGAATAACAAGAAATGGCAGAAAGCTTTTGAAAACCACTCTGCAAGGGCAGGCATACGTTTTATAGAGGCTTTTGCTGCCCAGGCTGCCCGGGAAATTGAAGAAGCCGCAATGTCCGGAGCAGATGAGCATATTGTCAGGGTAAGAATTGTCAAGGTCCCCTCTGAAGTCAACATTAAAATAGGCTCTACTGTCCAGCGGTATATCACAGGTAAAAATAAAAAAATAGATTTCAGAGGCCCGATCTTCACCTCCGTAAAAGCGGAATTCAAGTGAAATAAGCAGTAAAAACAGGAATGGGCCGTATGCAAAGAGAAGAAGTACCGTTTTCAGGATATCCGGAACTTAAAAGGTTGATGGAAACTGGAGAGCCTGTATGTGTAACCTTTGAGATAGAAGAAGGGGATACAAAAGGAGAATTCCGGGGAACAGTACCATTCCGGGGAACAGTACCATTCCAGGGAACAGTACCATTCCAGGAAGCAGAGACAAAAGAAAAAGTAGCCGGAAAAGGAAGTGAAGAGCTTCCTGAAAAATCCGGCTTTCTCTTTTGCGAACTTGTGCAGAAAGCCCGCATGGGAGAGAAATTTCGGATTTCCGGACAGAGCTGCTCTCCCGGAGACTATGTCCTGGGTCTCTCTGAGGAAAGCCCTTCTGAATATTACCTTAAATCCGGAAGATACAGGAATATGCAGGCTGCAGAAAAAGCAGCCCTTTCCCTTCCAAGATTAAAGAGAAAATTTTGTTCCATAGTGATCGAGCCGCTTTCCCTTAACAGGGGTAACTTTGATGTGTTAATTCTTTTCCTTAAACCTGAGAAAGCCATGCGCATTGTCCAGGCGAATGCCTATTCTGAAGGAAAAAGGACAGTAATGGACACAATGGGTGCAGCTTCAATCTGTGGAGATTGTACTGTACTGGCCCTGGAACAGGGCATGGGTTTATCTTTCGGGTGTAAAGGGTCAAGAAAACACAGCGGATATGAGGATTTTGAAGTTCCCCTCGGGATTGCTTTTGAAAAAGTCGAGGAAATTGAAGAAGGACTTTCAAAACTTCCCGAAACAACTCATTAAGAGGCGCTGGATAAAAAACGAAGAAATAAACGAAGAAATAACAGGCACCTGTCAGCTTTTTGTCAGATTATTTTATCGAATAAGTCTACTACACTTTCCAGCCCGACAGCTTTTAATTGATCCGGAGAAACAACTGCAACGGTTCCCAGAAGAAAGATCAAAACAAGGGCGTAGACAAAACTTTTCAGTAAAAAAGAGCTGACTGAAAAACTCTTTTTGCGTTTGCTGTCATCAACTTCTTCTACGAGTCCTTCATATCTGACTTTTACACTTGACCAATCGGCACCATCTCTGTTTGATTTGCCTGAAGGGTTTCCGTCTTCAGAATCCTGGTGCTTTCCGGAAGAGACATATTTGGACCAGTCAATAGTTTTAGATTCGGAAGGGGAATTGGATTGGCCAGAGTTTAGAGGATCACTGGAAGATTTGAACGGAACATAGGAAATGGTAGTCGATCTAAAGGGAGATTTAGAGCCTGACGGCATATCGGGAATATCCGGACCCTGAGAGTCATGGGCAGATTCCTGGCTATTGGAATTCCCAGGAGTGGCAAAAACTTCAGTTGCCTTTTCTTCCGGGGGCAAAGACCTATCATATGCCGTTCTTTTTTGGGGGTCTTTGAGAGTTTCGTAAGCTTCCTTGATCTTTATGAACTTTTCATGGGCATCAGGGGACTTAGCTCTGTCCGGATGATATTTTTTTGCAAAATAGTGATACCTGTCTTCGACCTCCTCAGGGCTTGCACCTCTGGGAATATCGAACAACTGATAATAGTCCACTGCTTTTCACCCTCTGAACCTGTATATCTATTATTGAGCCGTTAATCGATTAACCAATTAATCGTTGAGACCTTCTGGCCTTTCTATAGTAACACTTCGCATGATTCCGGTCCCAAGGTCTTTGGCTGTAGCATTTATTAATCCGTTAGCGTCAATGTCAAAAGTAACCTCTATACGCGGAATGCCTTTTGGGGCAGAGGGGATATTATCGAGAACAAGCGTTCCTAAGGTAACGTTTTTTGATGCAGCTCGTTCCTCTCCCTGAAGGATTTTCCCTCTCACGACCCTCTGATTGTCGTAATGGGTGGTAAAGATTTTACTATTTCTTGTTGGAATTGTTGTATTCCTTGGAATTACTGGCGCCATCAAATCTCCCACGGTTTCAAACCCGAGTGTAAGAGAGGTTACGTCAAGAAGCACAAGGTTGCCTGCGTCAACCTCTTCCCTGGGAGACTTAAGATATTCATTTCCAAGGATTCCTGCCTGAACAGCAGCCCCCATTGCTACCACTTCGTCAGGGTTAATGTTCTGAAGAGCCTTTTTTCCCATGAACTCTTCTACAGCTTTCACTACAGCAGGTATTCGGGTAGAGCCTCCTACAAAAATAACTTCATCAATTTCTGAAGGAGAAAGCTTTCCATCCTGCAGGGTTTTTTCCATAATTGATAAAGTATTCTTAACAAGGTCCTCTGTCATCCTGTCAAACTGGTCTCTTGTTACATCTATTTCCAGGGTTTTACTTTCAAAAATATAGGGCAGGTTAACATTTGCAGTTGTGAGAGTGGACAGGTCAATCTTACAGCGTTCTGCGGCCTCCTTAATGCGCTGCATCGCCTGCGGCATATCTGCAAGGTCCTTGCCTTCAGCCTTCTGGAACTCGGCAAGTAGATGTTCAACAACCCGCCTGTCGAAATCATCGCCGCCGAGTTCGGTATCCCCACTGGTAGCCAGTACTTCGAAAATTCCGTTTTTAATCTTAAGAATTGAAACATCAAAAGTACCGCCCCCCAGGTCGTAAACCAGAATTTTCCGGTTATCAATCCCATCTTTCAGGCCGTAAGCGAGCGCAGCTGCGGTAGGTTCGTTTATGACTCTAAGCACTTCCAGACCTGCAAGTTCGCCTGCCTTTTTTGTTGCAAAGCGTTGAGAATCGTTAAAGTAAGCAGGGACAGTAATTACCGCTTTTTCAACGGCATCCCCCAAGTATTTCTCCGCATCATGTTTTAGTTTTTGAAGGATCTTTGCGGAGATTCCATGAGGAGTATATTTTTCATTATTCAGTGACACCCTGTAATCGGGTTTCCCCATATTCCTCTTTATGGATTGGACAGTATTCTCATGGTTGGAAATCATCTGCCTTTTTGCAAGATCTCCTACAAGTAACTCATTCTTCTTTGAAAAACCTACAACTGAAGGCGTAAGCCTTTTTCCTTCGGAATTGGTAATGACCTTGGGTTCACCAAGCTCAATTATCGCCATACAAGAATTGGTGGTTCCCAGGTCGATGCCCAGTACTTTTCCTCTGATATTTGCCGTTGGCGCGCCCCCAAAAAATTTATAATGTGTTCCAGAGATATTAAGTTTTCTAATAATGTGATAAGTATATATAGTGAATTAAATTGCGGATATTGAGCAAACATAAAATATAATATTTACTTAGGTATAAAAGATTCTTCTTGAGATTTTTTATTAATACAAAGGAAATTAGATTAAAAAAAGTTTTCGCTGGAGAGAAATAATCTAGCGTCAAAATCTTAACCTTTTTCAAAGAAAAGGTAAAGCATGAAGATTAACAACATAAGTCACAAAACCATAGAAAAAAGAGACTTCGGCACATTTCCCACATCAGCAAATATGTTTTGCAGTTGCAGAAAAGAACATAGGATTAATTGGAATTAAATATTTACACTTGGAATGGAAGTTGAAAAATCGTTAGCAAGTGACGAGATATAACAAGTAAAAATATTATGTAAGAAAGAGGGAGTAAGATTATATAGTAGTTGATTAAATAAATTTTAGGGTAAGGCATGGAAGAGAGTATATTTATTTTGAGAGTAATACATTAAGTACATTATCATGATGCCTTGCTAAATTATGACACTTACTAAATTATGATACTTGCTAAATTATGATACTTACTAAATTATGATACTTACTAAATTATGATACTTGCTAAATTATGATACTTGCTAAATTATGATACTTACTAAATTATGATACTTGCTAAATTATGATACTTACTAAATTATGATACTTGCTAAAATTGCCTGACAGCTTAATGTGATAACTTAAACATGACAGCTTTACCGTTTACCTGAGAATGGTCGGTATCACCTGATACTTCTGTGCCGGGATACATGTTACTTTTGCCTGTTTTAACCTGAAATTAACAAGAGAAAAGATCACTGTTTTCGTATTCCAGGTAGAGAAATGAATATATCTTTGCTTCCGCTTATTTGTCCTTATTTGTTTTTATCATTTGTTTTTCCGCGTAATTTCCAGGTAATTTTCCGGGTTATTTGCTCCGGTTATTCTGGAAAAAGATTGACTACTGAAATATAGATTGAGTCTTTTTAATCTGGTCTTTTCTGTTAAAGAAATCCGGTATAAAACGAGTTCATCCCAGGCTATTCTTTAAAGGAAACAAATACCAAAGTACACTTATTACAGAGAGACCTGCGGGATGAGTTTATATAGAAGTACAAACATGTAAAATGCGATTTTAATTCCATAGCTATTCCAAATTCACACTAATGGAGGATTTAAATCATGGCAGGACAGCCAATATTCATTTTGAAAGAAGGAAGTAAGAGAACAAGAGGCAGGGATGCCCAGAGTAACAACATTATGGCCGCAAAGGCAGTAGCCGAAGCAGTCAGAACAACCCTCGGTCCCAAAGGTATGGACAAAATGCTTGTGGACGCAATGGGTGATGTGGTCATCACAAACGACGGGGCAACCATTCTCAAAGAGATGGACATCGAGCACCCTGCAGCAAAGATGGTGGTAGAAGTATCCAAGACCCAGGATGATGAAGTGGGAGACGGAACCACCAGTGCAGCAGTAGTCGCAGGAGAACTCTTAAAGAAAGCTGAGGACTTAATCGAACAGGAAATTCACCCGACAATCATTGCATCCGGATACAGGCTGGCAGCCGAAAAAGCTGTTGAAGTCCTTAACTCCCTGGCAATGAATGTAGATATGTCTAACCATGACCTGCTGGTCAGCATCGCGGAAACCGCCATGACCGGAAAGGGTGCAGAGGCTTCCAAGAGACTCCTCTCCGAAATTGCCGTGGACGCTGTCACAAGCGTTGTGGACACAAACGAAAAGAAGAAGACAGTGGACAAGGACAACATCAGCGTTGTCAAGAAAGTAGGCGGCAGAGTCGAGGATTCCGAGCTTATTAAGGGCATGATCATTGACAAGGAAAGAATCCACTCCAATATGCCTGAGAAAGTCAAGGACGCAAAGCTCCTCCTCCTTAACAGTGCAATCGAACTCAAAGACACTGAAGTAGACGCCGAAATCTCAATAACTTCTCCTGACCAGCTCCAGTCTTTCCTTGACCAGGAAGAGCAGATGCTCAAGAAGATCGTCCAGAAGGTAATCGGCAGCGGTGCAAACGTTGTCTTCTGCCAGAAGGGTATTGAAGACCTTGCCCAGCACTACCTCGCAAAGGCAGGCATCTTTGCCATCCGCAGAGTCAAGAAGAGCGACATGGAAAAGCTCGCAAGGGCAACAGGCGGCAAACTCATCACCAACATGGATGAAGTCACCTCCGAAGACCTCGGATACGCAGGACTCGTGGAAGAGAAGAAGGTTGGCGGCGACAACATGACCTTTGTCACAGGTTGCAACAACCCCAAGGCCGTAACCATCCTCCTGCGCGGCGGCACAGAACATGTGGTTGACAGCATTGACAGCGCTCTCGAAGACGCTCTCCGCGTTGTAGGCGTTGCAATCGAAGACGAAAAGCTCGTTGCAGGCGGCGGCTCCCCTGAAGTTGAGGTTGCCCTCAGACTCCAGGAATACGCAGCAACCCTCGAAGGAAGGGAACAGCTTGCGGTTAAGGCCTATGCCGAAGCCCTCGAAGTCATCCCCAGAACCCTTGCAGAAAACGCAGGTCTCGACCCAATCGACATGCTTATGGAGCTGCGCTCCCAGCACGAGAAAGGCATGAAGACCGCAGGGCTTGATGTCTATGAAGGCAAGGTCGTTGACATGTGGAAGAACTTCGTAGTCGAACCCCTCAGAGTCAAGACCCAGGTCATCAACGCAGCCACAGAGTCTGCAGTCATGATCCTCAGGATCGACGACATCATAGCTTCTACCCGTGCAGCCCCTGGCCCTGAAGATATGGGTATGGGCGGAATGCCCCCAGGAATGGGCGGAATGCCGGGAATGGGCGGAATGCCCCCAGGAATGATGTAAATTCCTGAAAAATAAGGTAAAACCGAAAAGTGATTGAATCCAAAAAAGGTGCAGTTTCTTTACTGCTCCTTTTTTAAAGTTCAATCAGGAAATATTCTAAGCCTGAAAGCCTGTTTCCGGCCTCTCACCGGAAAAGCCATGTGAATCTCCGTTCACTTATTCTCTTTCAGGCTTCTTTTCAGGTTTTTTGAATAATCAGGCTATTTTTGCAACAAAAGTCTTATAAACGAATTTAAAAATAATTTATAAAAGAATTTTTTGCGAATTAAATCATTTTTCAGCCTTTTTTAAGGCAGTTAAGGATGTCCTCAGCTTCATACCTTGTTTTTATTATCCTTGTCCTGCCTCGCTTGCCCTTGCCTGTAAAGTCAGCGTCCACATAGTTGAGAGTCTGAAGCCTGTTGACCATGCCGTAAAAACGGGTGTATCCTAGCTGTGTCAGCTCGTGGAAAGATTTGTAGAGTTCTCCAGCCTTAACATCATCTGTCCTTGCTATCAGTTCAAGCAGCTGTTTTTCAGGGTCTGAGAGGAGGCTTATGCCCCTGCACAGGTGGAGAAGTTTGGAAGCCTCGTAGGCTTTTTCCACATCTTCTGATAAGATCATGCGGCTTCCCCTGCGCTCAGCGTTGAACCCTGAACGTCTTAGAAGATCGATTCCAACCCTCAAATCCCCTGTTTTTTCCACATACGAGACAACAAGTTCCAGCACTTCGTCAGAGATTACTCTCGGGTAAAAGCCGTACCTGACCCTGTCCTTAAGGATGTCCAGAATCTCTGCCTCCCCATACCTTGGAGAGGATATTTCTTCAGGCAGGAAAACAGAGTTGACCCTTGCGTCCAGGCAATAAAGATCAGATGCATCGTTTACGATCCCGATAACCCCTATCTTTGCTCCGGGGTACTGCTCGTGAGCCCTGAGCAGGGAATACATCACTTCGTTGGCGTGTCCCTCACAGCAGAGATAATTAAGGTCGTCCAGCGCCACAATCAACACTTTTTCAGAAGAAATCAGGAAATTTACAACGTTTTCAAAGAGTTTCCGAAAAGCAATCCCGGAATTCGGAGGAGAGATCCCGAACAGTTGCCTGTAAATCCTGGAAATTACGGCAAAACGTGTGGAATCAATCTGGCAGTTGACCTTTACAGCCACAACACCCGGAGCATGAGCCTCAACTTCTCTGAAAACCTTCATAACCGCACTGGTCTTCCCTGTTCCTGGAGGGCCGACCAGCAAACAATTTAAAGGCCGCATGCCGCGCAGGGCAGGTCTGAGCGCAAACCTGAGCGCATTTAACTGTGAATCCCTGTGGGGAAAATATTCCGGGAGATAATCCGGCTCAAGTACCGAAAGGTCCTTAAAGAGGGTTTCGTCCCAGAGTAGTATATCGTTGCCTGTCAAGGAAACTTGCTCCTTTGTTATTGATGTATCCTTTATAATGTATCCTTTTGCTGCTGGATTTTTGTCACGGGATCCTTGCAATTGCCGGATACTACTGATTGAGGGCTGGCCTGTAAAAGTATGTTTGAATGGCTGGATCTCAAGAGAGTGCAGTGCAATTAAATAATGTGAGTTCCACAGTTTGAACACAGGTTTTAAAAGGTCAAACTCCCTGTTTAATATAAATAAGTGAAATTTTTGGTAAATATATCTATTGCTCTGTTTAAATTTTTAATAAATATGTATTATTACGTTTTAGCTTTTTTGAATTTTTACTGGATTAATAACTACTTTTGAACCATTATTTTGTAGTTTGAGTAATCATCCAGGAAAATTAATAATCCAGTAATATAGCAACCAATCTCCGGGTAAAGAAAAAACTTATGATTTAACCCTGTTGACGGTAGTTAAGATACTTTATAAATAATTACTAGAATACTAATTAAAGAATCATTAGAGAATAATTAAAAATATCATAGATTCCTGAGTATATATTTGAAGATTGGCTACATATTTGAAGAATGAGTACATATATACTCAGTGTTCACAGTTGAAGAATAAGTACATATATACTCAGTATTCACAGCAGGGTGGGGAGAATTAATATGGAAATTGAGTCAAAATTTTTGGTACCGGAAGAGACAGATTTTAAAGCGCTTGAAAATCTCTCCAGGCTTGCATCTTATATTATTTCTGAAGCTAAGATCCAGATAATTGAGGACACTTTTCTTGATACTGAAAATAAAGACATTATGGCTGCCGGGTATTACCTGAGAGTAAGAAAAGCTGCAGGAGAAAAAGGGAAATGGGTGACAATCAAAAGTCTGGGAGGTTTTGAAGGCGGGACCCACAGAAGAGAAGAATATGTAAGTTTCCTGCCGGAAGGGCTTTCCGTGCTTGAATGCCCCACTCTCCGGATCAGAAATATGATTTTTGAGTTTACCTCGGGGCTTGACCTGTCTCCACTTATTACTCTCAAACAGAAAAGGATAATTCGCAAGTTAAATCTTGAAGAAAAGCATGTAGCTGACCTCTATCTGGACAGGGTAAACCTCAAAAGCGAAAGCAGGAAAAAACTCTACAATGAGTTTGAGGTGGAACTTAAAAGCGGAGGGACTGTTGATGACCTTGAGACTATCCGGGATTTCCTGCTCAGTCATTACAGCCTTGTAGAGAGCCCTTTTTCCAAATTTGAAAGAGCCTATATTTTCAGGGAAAACCTTCCGGAAAAAACCTTCCTGAACTTGAAAGAAAGAGCGGTCTGCGCACAGCTTGCAGGTCACAAAAACATATACGGAAAGCAAGCCAAGATTCTTCTATTAATTGACAGGGGCAGTAATCCTGCAGAACTCAGCCTTCTACTTAAAGTCCCGGAACCGGAAATCGAAGCTCTGCTCTCGAGGTTTGAAAAAGAAAGACTTTCAGTCTTTCCTTTTACAGGAACTAAAGAAAAAACCCCTGGAAAAAGCCTGGCATTTCATTTTCAATCCGGAAGAGGGGAGCCCCATAAAGGCTGGACTGAGATGGGCATTGAGGAATGGACCCCTGAAGCCCTTATGGAACTGTATGGAGTTAACAGAGAAAGAGCAGAAAATATCAGGGCAGGGACCCTCGCCCTCTTTGACGGGCTTTCTGCTTATCACGGGCTCGGAAAGGAGGAAAAGGAACTGCTCGGCCTTGCAGCCCTCCTGCAGGATATCGGAAGTTCAGTATACAGAGGAGAAGAAGCCATAATGAGCAGAGAAATTCTCCTTACCCATCCGATTAAAGGACTGAAACCAGATGACCTGCAAATGCTTGCCCTTATCATGGAGCTTCAGAACCCCGAAATAAGTGAAAAAAAGCTTTCTGTAGTCCTTGAAGAAGAGAATACAGGTCTTTCTCCGGCTTTTCAGAATAAAGCCCTCATTCTTACAGCTTTTCTCCGGATTGCAAATCTTTCCGACAAAGGAGCTCAGTGGTTTCTGCCCTGCAGGTTCAGGCAACTTGAGGGATCTGTCGAAATAGAACTGCTGGGACCTGATGCAGAAAAAACTGCAAAAAAAGCGGAAAAAAGAAGTGAACTCTGGGAATATCTCTTCAGCACCAAAATCCGATTTACGAAGGCAAGGGAACCTCTTGAATCCGGAGACTTAGAAAGAGCCCCGGAAATAGCCTCGGGAAGAGCCTCAGAAAAAAAACCACGAGAAGAGAGAGAAGAAGCTGAAGAAGAAGCTGAAGAAAAAGGAGGAAAAAAAACCAGGGGGAAAGTTGAGGACAAAACTGAAAAAAGAATTGAGAAGAAAAAAAGAAAAGAAACTCAGAAATTTACGGTCATCCCGGAAGATTCCATGGCCTTTGTTGCGCACAGGATCTTTACATACCAGTTCTCCCAGATGCTCGCCCATGAAAAGGGAACCCGAAAAGGAGAAGACATCGAAGAGCTGCATGACATGCGCGTTGCGGTCCGCAGGATGAGGGCAGCAACAATAGTCTTTGATGAATACCTTGACTCCGAAAAACTGGAGCCTCACCTTAAAGGGCTCAAGAGAACACTTGGTGCCATGGGAGGAGTCCGGGACCTGGACGTTTTCCGGGAAAAAGCGGAAACTTACCTGAAAACCCTACCTTCCGGGCGTGAACATGACCTTGACCCTCTTTTTCTTACACTTGCGGAGGAGAGAGAAAAAGCCAGGGAAGATATGCTCGATTACCTTGACAGTGAAAAGTACAGCCGTTTTAAGAAGGACTTTTCGGAGTTTCTGGACTTTCCGGAAACCTGGGCTCTCCCCACAACTACGGAGAAACATGACTCTCTGCCGCACCGGGTAAAGGATGTACTTCCTTCGATCCTCTATGCCCGTTTAGCCGACATAAGTGCCTACTCCGAATGGGTAGAGGGACCCTATGTTTCAGTTGAGAGGCTACACAGGCTCAGGATTGCGGCCAAAGGACTGCGTTATACTTTAGAGTTCTTTGAGGGCGTGCTCGGGAAAGAAGTTGAGACCTTAATAAAAGATTTCAAAGTTTTGCAGGACCACCTTGGAGACCTGCACGATGCAGCAGTTGCAACCGGAATGCTGGAATCTTACCTGAAGACCGGGACCTGGGGCCCTTCAGAAAATGAAAAGACATCGAGTGAAAAGGCATCGAGTGAAATGCAGATTTCCGAAAGCCCTGGTGGAGTGGAAGCTTACCTTGCTTACAGGGAGGAAGAACTGTTAACCCTGCTCAACACTTTTCCGGATGCCTGGGAAAAAATCCGGACCGAAGATTTTAGGAAGAGAATTGAAAGTGCAGTCAGAAACCTGTATGAAGGCCACTGAAGGATTTCAATTAACTTTTAAAAACCAGTTTAAATTGGAAAAATTCAATTTTTGAAAAGGCTCCACTTTTTAGGAAATTCTGTTCCTGAATAAGCTTCAGTCCCGTGGGACTTCCTCAACTTCGACGCCCCCTTCAAAAACTACTGGGGCTCCCACAGCCTGTTCTATAAGTACTTTGGACTGGAGAGAGTATCCAAAAATCTTCTTAAAGAATTTTTTCTGTTTCTCAACTTCCCAGATTTCGAGCTGGCACTCCTGCTGGGCGTGCATTTCAAGCACAAGACCTTCGGTGGAAGCAATATAGAAACGGACATGGGATACAATACCGGTATGGGTACGGTCAAGCCCTTCGGCAATACGGAGAAGGGCACTGAGCGCCCTGATACTTTTTACAGCTTCTTTACTTAACCCTGCAAGGTTGGGATGCTTCTTTTTAGGGGTGTTTTTCCTGTGGAAATACGCAAGGTTTGCAATGATTTCTATTTCTTCAGGCTGGAAGCCAGGGAGGCTGCTCTCTCTTATGAGATGATAGGCATGTGCCTGATGGGTATCATATGAGAGAAATGTCCCTATATCGTGCAGGATCCCACCGTACTCGAGAAGCTCTCTCTCACTTTCCTGAAACTCATAGACCCCAAGAGCCTGAATGCTGTCAAAGAGTTCAAGGGCAAGCCTGGTAACGATATGTGCATGTTCTTCATCAAAGTTGCAGGCAAGGCCAAGCTGCATGATGCTGCGTTTTCTTACCGACATCTGTGTGACCATATAAGAGAATTCGCTCTTTGAGATATAGTCCACGAGCAGCCCTTCCCTGAGCCCGCGCTTGCTGACCGTAATCTCTGAAAGTTCGAGTTCCTCCATAAGGGTCTCGATGATTGCAGCGCCTGAAAGAATGATGTCTGCCCTCTGGGAGTTTATCCCCGGAAATTTGCGCCTCTCTTCAAGCGGCAAGGCGCACATTGCCCGGACAATTTTCTTCAGGTCTTCGTACTCCAGCTTCTCGAAACTTTCATGGGCTGTTTTATGAAGGTAAACAAAAGCGATTTTTGCAAGGTTTTCGATGGTCCCCGAGCTCCCAATCACACAGCCTACCCTGTACCTGGAAAGTTCTTTTGTTATATCCGCAGTCTTGCGCCGTATGTAGGCTTTGATCTGCTCATAACGCTCCTCGGAAACCGGACCTGTTTCATCCGGAAGAAACATGTTTGTCAGGCGGATTGACCCGAGGTTAAGGGAGTGAAGGAAGTAACACTGGCTCTGGTCCCCTACCGACACTTCAGTGCTCCCACCCCCGATATCAATAAAAAGGGCTTTTGAATAACCAAGGCGGAGCCCACTTGAAACTCCCAGATAGATCAGGCGGGCTTCTTCTAACCCCGAAATCGTGCAGACCTCAAGGTTTGCCTCTCTTTTAATCATTTCAAGAAACTGGACCCTATTGCTCGCATCCCGGGTTGCAGAGGTTGCCACAGCTATGATCTCTTCTGCCCTGTAAGCCCTTGCAAGTTCCATGAACTTTTTACAGACAACGGTTGCCCTCTCCATTGCTTTTAGCTGCAGGATCCTGTCTATAAACTCCTTTTCTCCAAGCCGCACCGTTTCCTTCTGCTTGGTCAGGGGCTGGTAAGACCCATTGGAATTGATCCGGACCAGAAGAAGCCGGACTGAGTTAGTCCCTATATCAATAAACGCAACAACCCTGCCGTCGGAATTTTTCTCGGGTTCCATTTATGACCACCTGAAAGCCCTTCCTTTCGTTTTTCTAGAAGGATTAAGAGAGCTTCATAAACTCCACAATATCAGTTCACATTTTGATTCAATTTGAGATTTATTTTCCGGATAGTATTTTCCTGAGTTCTATCTTTCTATATATGTGAAATTGTAAGTTCAAAAACCCTGCCCATGTCAATTACCCCTGAGCTAAAGACTCAGGGGTTTCCTGCTGAGGGTTTATGAAACTCCAGAGAGTAGCATAAAAATTTCAGGTGGGAAAGGAAAACACAGAAAACTAAAGGAACAATGGAAAAGGGAAAGAAAAGAGAAAACAAAAAGGGGAGGGAAGAGAGAAAACAAAAAAAGATTATGAAAGTTTTCTTTCAGCCGTTTTCCGTTTTAAGCTCCCAGACGCCTCTGTTCTCAAGCATCCAGAGCTGAGAATCCAGTTCTTCTTCATCGGGCTGCGGGTAGATCCTTTCAGTCCTGCCATTAGGGAGGAGAAGGCGAGCTTTTATGTTATCTTTCAGGTGGGTACCGAGGATGACATCGCGCATGATAGGAATGTAATCTGAAGATACTGGAAAGAGAACTTCGACCCGGTTGTCAAGGTTGCGGGGCATAAGGTCGGCACTGCCCATAAAGATCTCTTCTTTTCCGCCATTCCTGAAATAATATACTCTCGAGTGCTCAAGAAAACGCCCGACTATAGAAGTGACTCTGATATTTTCGCTCAGCCCGTAAATGCCGGGCCTGAGGCAGCAGATGCCCCTGACAATGAGGTCTACCTTTACTCCAACCAGTGAAGCTCTGTAGAGTTCCCGGATGCACTGGTAGTCCACCAGGGAATTCATCTTGAAAAGCAGGTGACCGTCCCCAAATTTCTCGTGCAGGTCAATCTCGCGCCTGATGCGTTCAAGGATCTGATGCCTCATATTCTGCGGAGCTACCAGGAGCTTGATATAATGGTCCTTTCTGGAATAACCTGTGAGGGCATTGAAAAGGTCAGAGACGTCTTTGCCTATGAAAGGATCACTTGTGAGATAGCCGAAATCAGTATAGAGTCTTCCTGTGACAGCGTTATAGTTTCCCGTGCTCATATGCACATAATATCTGATGCCTTCTGTTTCGGCTCTTACAATAAGGCACATCTTGGCATGGGTTTTGCGTCCTGGAAAACCGTAGGCTACGTGAACGCCCTTACGTTCGAGTTCCTTTGCCCATCCAATGTTATTCTCTTCGTCAAAGCGGGCTTTAAGTTCGACAAGGACTGCAACCTGCTTGTTCCGGTCCGCAGCTTTCATAAGAGCCTGGATAATCCTGGAGTTGTCATCTACCCTGTATAACGTCATTTTAATTGCCAGAACATCCGGGTCATCAGCGGCTTCTTCAACCAGATCGGTTACCGATTCGAAACTGTCGTAAGGGTGATAGAGAAGGACATCCTTCTTTTTCAAGGCTGTAAAAATATTTTCCTTATTAGCCAGAGAGGAATGTTTTCTCTGCTCAAAAGGCTCGTATTTAAGCTCCGGCCGATTGATTTGCGTAAGCTTCATGAGGCTTGAGAGGCCCAGAGGGGCCGCTGCCCTGAACATAAGAGGAGGAGTTAGCTCCAGGTTCTTAAGGAGAATATCAGAAACCCTTTCAGGCATAGTATAGTCGGTTTCAAGCCGGACAGCAGGCCCGAAGTAGTTTCTCCCCACCCTCTGCTTAACAGCCGTCAGAAGGTCCTTGTCCCCGTCCTCGTCAAAGCCGAGATCAGCATCTCTTGTGATCCTGAAAGGATAAGCTCCGAGGATACGCTGTCCGGGGAACAGCAGATCGAGGTTTGCAGCAATCAGCTGTTCGAGCCACACAAAACGCCCTGATTTTAGTTCTTCAAAACTGGAAATTATTTTTTCCTGACCTTCTTCAGGAACAACGATCAGCCTTGTGAACATAGGGGGGATCTTGACCCTGGCAAAACGTTCCCCGTATTCCAGGTCATCAATAAGTACGGCAAGGTTAAGACTGAGATTTGAAATATGGGGGAAAGGATGACCTGAGTCGAAACCAAGGGGAGTAAGTAGTGGAAAAATATTTCTTTCGAAGTAGTCCCTGAGCTTTTCTCTATCTTCTCCGGAAAGCTCAAAGTAGTTAAGGACTTTAATTCCCTTTTCCCTTAGAGCCGGTTCGAGCACTTCATTCCAGCATCTGTCTTTTAGAGGAAGCTGCTTTAGAAGTTCTTCCCGGATGACCTGCAGCTGCTCCTGAGCCAGTTCATCTGCGCGGTCTTCCTTTGCCCCTTCAGTAATACGTTTCTTGACCCCGGAGACCCTGACCATGAAAAACTCATCAAGGTTGCTCCCGAAGATGGAAAGAAACTTAACTCTCTCAAACAGAGGATTACGTTCATCCAGAGCTTCTTCGAGTACTCTGTCATTAAACTGGAGCCAGCTGTATTCCCGGTCCGCATAAAGGCATGGGTCACTCAGGTCAGGCATACCTGATACTTCAACCCGGACCCCATCAACACTATCCGTAACCAATCTATCAAAATCTGCACAATGAATTGGGAAGTTACGCTCCATTCCTATCACGCGTAGCCTGGGTTTTGTGTTTCTTCAGAGCCATCCTCAAAAATATAAGAAGATCGGAATATAAGATTTTTGCCTGTTTCATTATTTGACATTATTATCAGATGTTCATTCAGTATAATTAGCAGGGTTTAAAAGAAGATAACCTCGAATCTACTCAACAGCTAAAATAGCCAGTTTTCGGAAAAATTTTCCCTGAACTGCGTATCAACCCTTTCAATAACCATTAGCCGACTGAGTTTTCTATCCCCTGTCCGAGGCAAGGCGCATCTTCATATAAAGTTATCGGAGATGCATTGACACTAAGACGTATATAAACGTTTGGATTAACAGGAATGTAAGAACTGCCCGAAATCTTAGTCAACTCACTACTATTTATTAATATATAGTACTAAAGACTTATAATATTATCTCTTAGAAAACAGAGAAAAATAAACAAAAAATTGGGCACAATGCCACAAAAAAGAACATAGCGTATCTACAAAACCGAAAACAACAAGATAGTATCAGGGAAAACCGTCAAAAACCGCCAGAAAATACCACACGTGTTTGAAATAAATATATGTTAGAAGAAATTTATAAATTGCCCTGATAGTAGAATATAAGATATAGATTTTGACTTGAAAAAATATCCATTAACATTCAAATTGCCTTTTAATTTTTAAATTTGTCCATTAAATGGGCATAAAATTCCTGCTCTTTTCCTGTGGTCTTCCTCAGTAACCTTTCTACAATCAACTCAGGAGTGCTTCTTGCCACACAATTGTATACCGGGTTTCGGTTTACTATAAGTTCCAGGCTGGAATCCAGACCCTCGGCTTCGATTCCGTCCACTCTGATGTCTGTCCCGGTGTTTTCAAGGATCAATTCCGAAAGATGGGAGACAAAAACCCCAAGGCTCTCTTCGCTCCGGGAAAGGTATTCAAGGATCCCTGCTATGATCCGGGCTGAAGCTCCGGGTTCGGTAATTGATTCCAGCTCATCGGCAAGCACAAGTTTTCCAGAAGCTTCGGATAGCACGGAAAATTGCTTGAGGGTTGTTTCAAAGGCTCCTGCATCAAGCGTTCCTTTTGATTTTCCAAAATAATAGAATTCTTCTACAGGTCCCAGCTCAAGTTCTTTTGCAGGGACAGGAAAACCCATGTGGCCGAGTACTACACACTGGGCAAGCAATTCAAGTAAAGAGGTTTTGCCCCCGGAGTTCACACCGCTCAAAAGTACAACCCTGTTTTCCAGGCCCTCCGGAGAAAAACGCGTTTTTCCGACGGAATAACTGACAGGGTCAATTTCTCCGTACCTGGCTTTCAGGAAAAGGTTTTCTCCCTCTTCAAAGCCAATTCCAGCTTCAGGGACGGTCTCCGGCATTTTCAGCCGGAACTGCGCGGCAAAGCAG
Source organism: Methanosarcina sp. 2.H.A.1B.4 (assembly GCF_000979385.1). Lineage (NCBI taxonomy): Archaea > Methanobacteriati > Methanobacteriota > Methanomicrobia > Methanosarcinales > Methanosarcinaceae > Methanosarcina > Methanosarcina sp. 2.H.A.1B.4. Next base: position 65,077 of record NZ_JJOV01000004.1, on the reverse strand, counting down.
GCTATGGAAAAACCCAGGTCAAAGTCAAGGACCTCCCTGACAAGCCTTTCTACAGGCTGACGGAAGGTTGAGAGGACTTTTGCAAGCTCCCTTTTGCGAGTAAGCCTTGCTTTTTCAAGGGACATATTCAGTTTTTGCCTGAAAAGCTGCAGCTGAGCCTGTTCTACCCTGAGAGGATAGGAAATTTCGTCGGAAAAGAGAGAGTCAAGCATCAGTTTTTCCTGTTTCTGGAAATTGAGCTTTTCTGCGAGTCCCTCTTTTACGGCTCCGACCTCGCCTGTGTAGACCCTGTGGAGTTCTTTTGCAAGCAGGTCTTTAATTTCCATTCCCCCGCTCACAAGCTTGATGAGTTCCTGCCCGCTCAGGGTAAGGGAACTTGCTTCGAGTTTCAGGTTCATGTGCTGGTTTGCCTCATTTAAGGCAGAGGTCAGCACAGGATCAAGGTTTTTCAGGGCAGCTCCGAGCCTGTCAAGTTCGGGGTCAAAACCCTCAACAGGCTTTCCATCCTCTCCCACTTTTAGAAGGGCTGTTTTAAGGGTCTCAAGATCCTCTTCTGAGAGTTCCTCAAAGAAATCAAAGCCTGAAGACCGCAGAGTTGATGCTATATTTAGGCAGGCAAGAATGCAGGCCAGGTTCCTTGCAAAAAAAGCCAGCTCTACTTCAGGCAGGATCTGCCAGAATTCCGCTTTTGAAGGGTCCTGGAGAAATTCGGGATCAAGCCCTTCAGGAAGGTCAAAACTAAGATAAGTATCATCAAAAATAATCACACTTGAGTAGCCTCTCGCGAGATCTACGAACTCTGAAAAACTCTCCACCGCCTGGATAGGCAAAAATGCCTGGAACCTTTCCCTGGCTGCATCCAGAGTTTTCTGGTCCCCAGAGAGGATGATCCTGTCTCTTACCCGCAGGTTTCCCGGGATCGGCCTGAGCTTTTTCACGCTGGAAAGGAGATTAAGGAACGCCTTATCTGCAGAGAGAACATCTGCCAGCTCCAGGTACTCTCCTACAAAAGCTCTCCTCTCCTGAATAAGGTCCATACGGGACGCAGGAAACGGGTAAAAGAGATCTAGCTTGTCCCTCGCATGCGGCGTGTGAGCAAACGTCTTTATCAACTCAAGCAGGCGGGAGTACAGGTCAAGGGCTTCTTTTGTCTTCAGAAAATCGGAAATTGCACATCCTTCAGCCCGGGCCCTGACATCCCTGGCAAGGGAAAGAGCAAATGTATGGCTGACCCCGTTTACCTCGGAAAGCGAAGCTATGTCTCCTTCAAGAATTGCCTGGAGAGCTGCATCCTCACTTCCAAAATGCTCGACAAGCCTGCCGGCTACTCGCTCACCTATTCCATGAAGTTCCCGTAAGCCTGAGAGTTGCTGAGAAGATGCCATATTCAAAACACTTTTAGAAAATCAATTGAACCGGGTCCTATGCCCGAATGTTTTCAGTTCAGGAGGAGCTCAAGTTCTTTTTCAAGATCGGAGCGCATGGAAGCTGTGTATCCGTGCGTTTTTTCAGTAACATTATACATTGCCTTCGGTTCTTTTGCAAGGTCAAAGGTCCTGAGTGCCAGTTCATGGGAGATTACAGTATCATTAAAAGAATGAATCAGCACAAGTCTTGAAGGAGGCAGGGCACTTAAGTAGGTGTCAGGGTCAATTGAGCGGGAGAAACGATAAGCTTCGGAGTCAGCTATGCCGGCAGGGTCACCCTCTTCAGTGCCGTACCCGGAAGTACTGATCCCTATAACTCCTTTAAGGGAAGGGTCAAGGGCACAGGCAATAATTGCAAACCTTCCACCGTTACTTTCCCCGAGGATTGCAAGCCTTTCAGGATTTATTTCAGGCTGGATGGAAAGCACATCTGCGGCTTTGAGGGTATCATAAACCATAAGGTATTCAACAGGTTCAAGCCCTGCCCTGAAAAGTTCGAGATCTCTTTTAATGTTTACTGCGCCCTGATTACGCTGGTCAAGGGCAAGGGTTGCATACCCCATTTTAGAGAGTTCGGCAGCCAGCCCCTGTTCACCTTCTTTGCTAACTCCTGCTCCCGGAAGCAGAACTATGCCGGCGGAAGAAGAAGAAGAGTTTGCAGGAACCCTCAGTAGAGCCTGGACTTTTTCGCCTCTGCTCTCAAAAGATACCAGTTTCAGAATATCCGGATCTTCAGGAGAGTACAGGTCTTCAATTTCCTGAACCGTAAACACAGGCTCGTCCCTCGGGGGAAAAGATAATGTGCCTGCCTTCGAAATCTCCCACGGAAGAGTTTCTCCTATGGAATTAGAGGGGTTGTACATGACCCCGAAGATACCCATAGCTATCAGGAGAAAACCCAGAAAAAAAACTAAGGGTTTCGGGATTCTGGCGCCTGAAGAAGCTTTCTTCGTTTTCTTGAGTTCTTTTTTTCCAGAAATATGCTTGCTCAAGGGAACCCTGCCAGAAAACCGTAGTTACGGCCAGAAGCCGTTTACAGCACTTAAGAATAATACTACTATGCCCGCAAGGGCGCCGGCAATCAGAACTGTTTTGGGTTGGATGTGAACCGCATTTTTGTCAGCTTCGTAGTAGCGCATGAGCCCTGCTGAGGACTGAAGTCCGGTACCTGATTTTTTAGCCATGAGTAAAACACCTTATGAATGTATGTGATATTGATTATGTGATATTGATTATGTGATACTGATTATGTGATATTGATTATGTGATACTGATTATGTGATATTGATCATGTGATACTGATTAATTGATTAAAAGTTACGTTCTTGATTGGAAGTTACATTTAATTAGAAATTTAGTTTAAGTTTTGGATTCATTGGATCAATATTCGTTATCGTGATATCCTGTGATAACCATATGAAGTATTATTTTTGGAATATGTATTTAGGTATAAAATTATCCGTGTGTTTATATATATTTAATTACTTATTTATACATTTACTTATTTATATATTTACTTATTTATTTAGGAATATTATCTTGAAATTAGAAAATGTAACTCAACTGTAAATTTACTGTTAGTTTTGAACTACTCATTTAGATAGTTATCAGATAATTTACAGTTCTCATATATAAATCCTGCAGAGCTATTCCGGAGCACTCCTGCGACAGGAAAAGAAACCTGTGATCTTAAGGATCTAAGGATCCGAAAAACCAGAGACTGAAGACCTTAGATCAGAACCTCGTCCAGCAGGAAAGGCGGGTAAAATGCGCCCCTTTCAGTGATTACCGCAGTCACGTTTTCCATGGGAGTTGCATCAAAAGCGGGATTATAAACCTCAACATCTTTTGGGGCAAGCTGTTCGCAGCCTGAGAACCGCAGTTCGTCAGGATTTCGCATTTCAATCTTTACACTTCCTTCCCAGCCTTCGAAATCGAAAGTAGAGACCGGGGCTGCCACATAAAAGGGAATTTCATGCTCTTTTGCAAGGATAGAGTGCGTATAGGTACCGATCTTGTTAAAAACAACATCCTGGGTAATTCGGTCGGCTCCTACGAGCACGCTGTTTACGAGCCCCTGGCGCATTGCCCAGCCAGCCATCGAATCTGCAATAAGGGTCACAGGGATTTTATCCTGCATGAGTTCCCAGGTGGTGATCCTGCTCCCCTGGTTCAAAGGTCTTGTCTCGCAGGCAATAACTTTGATATTTTTGCCTTCTGCAACAGCCGAACGTACAACTCCGAGGGCTGTACCCCAGTCAACACAAGCGAGCCTTCCTGCATTGCAGTGCGTGAGTACGGTATCTCCATCTTTCAGGAACTTTGATCCGTATTTACCTATGAGCTTATTGGTTTCGATATCCTCTTCTGCAATATCCCGGGCTTCCTGAAGGGCAATATCCCGTACTCCCTGAACATTGAAGGCATCAGAAACTGCTTTTAAAACCCTGTCCACACCCCAGCCAAGGTTTACGGCCGTAGGGCGGGTCGATTTAAGTGCTTTTGCCGCAACCTCGAGGTCACAGATTATGGATTCGATATCTTTTGCCCCGCTAAGGAAAGCTGCCAGAGCAATTCCAAAACCTCCTGCAGCACCGAGTGCAGGTGCACCCCTGATCCTGAGAGATTTTATAGCTTCACAGAGCGAACTCAGGGTTTTGCATTCTATTACCCTGTACTCCTGCGGGAGCAAGGTCTGGTCTACCAGCACCACAGAATTGGACTCTTCGTTCCAGTCAATTGTCCTCATTAAATCACTTTCCGATGTGAAAATCAGGTTCTGCCGGAAAATCTTCCGACTTCCTTTTCAAGCCACCCATCCAATAAAAACCTATTCGACTCTTCCTTCTACAGGTGTGAGTGTTTCGTTTCCCGATCACTATCAGACAACCTGAAAACTTGAATAAGGGGCTCAAATAAAAATATCTGTTTCGGATTAAAAATAACAATACAAGATAACAATACAAGATAACAATACAAGATAACAATACAAGATAACAATACAAGATAACAATACAAGATAACAATACAAGATAACAATACAAGATAACAATACAAGATAACAATACAAATGATGTTTAGAAGCCGAGCATCAGATTAATAATTTTATTTCATTATAAGCAAGCATGTATAGAGTAAGTCTGAGATATAGATAAACAAACATGATATTTATTTAGCAAAGAGCAAAGTTAGATATGTTAGATATGTTAGAATATAATAGATTTATAAAGTAACAGTACAAATAAGAAAATATTTAAAATCCATAGTTGAGACACAGGAAGATTCGTAATTTCAGGAATCATAATTTCATTAACTGCCCCCAGACTAAAGACCTGGAGGTTTTACACTTCTTCCTATAAATTTCATGGACCTTGAATCCGTAAATCCCTGGATCCATAAATCCCTGGATCCATAAATTATGAAAGTTTTGGAAGTTTTGAGAATCTGTCGTTTCATGCACGTTGTGGTTTATGAGAGTCAGGGTATTCATCGGAGAGTAAGCGCTTATGACAAAAATAAAAATAGCAATTGCAGGAATCGGGAACTGTGCAAGCTCTTTGATACAGGGCATCGAGTACTATAAAACCGAAGATAAGGATCCCATAGGACTTATGCACAGGGACATTGGAGGGTACGAGCCCAGCGATATCAAAGTTGTTACTGCCTTCGACATTGATGCAAGGAAGGTAGGAATAGATGTATCCGAGGCCATTTTTGCTCCCCCAAACTGCACCGCGGTTTTTTGTCCTGATATCCCCTCCACAGGTGTGAAGGTTAAGATGGGCAGAGTTCTTGACGGGTTCTCTGACCACATGAAGAATTATGGGGAAAATTACACATTTGTTGTCAGCAAAGAGCCTGAAGCCACAAAAGCAGACATCGTAAAAGAACTGAAGGATTCAGGAGCCGAAATGCTTCTTAATTACCTTCCTGTCGGTTCTGAAGAAGCTGTCCGTTTCTATGCCGAATGCGCTCTTGAAGCCGGAGTGGCTTTAATCAACAACATGCCTGTTTTCATTGCAAGCAATCCTGAGTGGGCAAAACGGTTTAAAGAAAAGAATATTCCTGTTATCGGAGACGATATCAAAGCCCAGCTTGGAGCAACGATTACCCACAGGGTCCTTGCAGACCTATTTGAAAAACGCGGTGTAAAGCTCGAAAGGACATATCAGCTGAACACTGGCGGAAACACCGATTTCCTCAATATGCTCAACAGGGACAGGCTTGTTTCCAAGCGTGAATCCAAGACGGAAGCCGTCCAGTCCGTGCTCTCGCATAGGCTTGAGGATGAAAATATCCATATCGGACCGAGCGACTACGTTGCCTGGCAGAAAGACAACAAGGTCTGTTTCCTTCGCATGGAGGGCAAGCTCTTTGGGGACGTGCCCATGAACCTTGAACTGAGGCTCTCGGTAGAAGATTCCCCTAACTCCGCAGGTGTGGTAATTGATGCCATTCGCTGCTGTAAGCTGGCTCTTGACCGCGGGATAGGAGGAGTGCTGTACTCCCCGGCTTCCTACTTCATGAAGCATCCGGCTATCCAGTACCCTGATGATGAAGCATACCGCAGAACCGAAGAGTTCATAGCCGGAACACGAGAACGTTAAAGCAAGACGGAAAAAAAATTCCTGAAGAAGAAGAAATTCCCGAAGGAGAAGAAATTCTTATTGAAGACAGTTTTGAGGCCAGAAAATCCCGGAAACATCCGGGAATTTTACGTTTTTCTGTTCCTGAATATTTCCTGCTGACTGAAATTTTTCTACGGAATTGATCTCAACAGAATTTATCTCAATGTTTTTACTATTTAACGGATTCCTTCAGCCGTAATTTTAAACTCCGCATTTGTGCCTTCGGGACGGGAGCGGTGTTTGAAGAGAGTGGCGCGCCTTGTCCCTTCACCTGTTTTTTCCAGCTGGATGATCGTCTTTGAGATATGTTCCAGGGAACTGCCCCCCAATGGACGCACCCCTCCTGCAATAATATCTGAGTATACCTGATTTGTTATAACTGCAACAAAACCGTGTTTGCGAGCCAGAGCATGCAGAAACCCTATCTGGCTAGCAAGTTCTCTGCGGCTTTTTATGCCGGTCTCCTCATCTTCGAGTTCAAACCTGTAGTATGAAGTTGCAGAATCCAGAATCACGAGCCCGATATTCTCACCTGCGATCCTCTCCACCTCTCTTACGGACGCATACTGCTCTTCAAAACTCAGGGGTTCGTAGATAATTATGCTCCTGGCTATTTCCTTGGCATTTTCCCCTGCAATCTGCTTGAAACGAACAGGAGAAAGCCCTTCCGTATCTATGAAAATGACTTTCTGTCCCTGCTTTACACATTCCACTGCAAGCTGGATACAGATATTTGTTTTTCCGGTTCCTGCGGCTCCGAAGACCTGAGTTACGATCCCTCTCTCGAAACCTCCTCCCAGGAGGTCATCAAGGGGTTTACAACCGGAAGATAATAGTTTCTCTATGGCGTGACACCTCTCTTTGCACTTGACAGAAGTATGAAAGACCCATGATATAATGCTTTTTTCATAATTTTCAACATATTTGGACAGAATAAAGATTTTCAAGGACGAATAAAAGTATTTAAGTAGACATAGAAGAAATGCTCAGGTTTGAATTCTCAGACCTGAAGAAACGGAGAAAAAAATTTTCATGAATATCTTGAAACTGAAAATATCCTTTACTAATATATTGCAATGTGTTCAAGGAATAAAGCCATATAGATGGTATCCATACCTATATCCATTAAAGTACCACCCATATAAAATAAAGTCTTCTGTACTTGAAAATAGTCCCACAAATCAGGTATTTTAAAAAAACAGAAGCCCATAAGATTGTCACCAGATCTGATAACAAACAACGGTCTTTGAATACAAAGTAAGAGGGTAATTGTATTCAAAGATGAGTTGAAAAACCATTATAAGTAAGATCTGGCATTTAGAATAATTACCTGGAAATTAAGAGAACCTTCACTCAATAGAGTGAAAAAATGACATCAAGAGGGGCACTCTTTATAATAAGCATGCCCTGTTCCTATATTGCTGACTAGTCTGGGAGAGTTATTATAGAATAAACCGGGTTGGCTAAGGAATAGTACCCATGCGGGGTTTTGTTTTATTGCTTTGATGCGCTCTGCGCCGGCATACTCACTCTCCGCACACCGTAAATAAAACGAGTAAGTGAATAACGAAACATGTAAAAGGCATGTAAGAAACATGTTAAAAAGACTGTACCATTAAATCAGAGGGGCGCAAATTATGGCAAAAATAATAGTTTACACAACGGAACGTTGTCCGAAATGCAATAAATTGAAAAAATTCCTGGAAGCAAATTCAGTACCCTTCGAAGTAGCAGATATGTCCACCCCGGAAGCTCTGACCGAACTGCGTTTCAATGGGGTCTTCACAGTAACAGCGCCTGTATTACAGATCAATAGTGAATTCCTCACGTATACTGAAATATTCCGCGGGGAAGAAGTGAATCCGGAAAAGCTCCGGGGAATTCTGTAACAAACCCCGCTAAGCTTCAAAACGACTTAAATAATTTCCATATCCCTCCTTAAAACAACAACTGAAGATGAGAAAATGACAGGCGATATTCTCTTAACCGATGATGAATTATCTGATAATCAGCCAGTGCAAAAGACACTTGACGGGCTCTCCACCTCTTCCCTCCCCAAAAAAGACCAATTATCTGATAATCAGCCCGTACAAAAGACACTTGATGGGCTTTCCGTCTCTCCCCTACCCAAAGTAAGGACAACAGAAGGTTTCATCCTTAACTGGGACAGGAATATCATTGTAAGCCAGCTCCTGAAAGAAACAAAATTAAGTGAGATCTTCTACAACAAGCCTGCAATCACAAAAGAAGAAGCTGTTGATATTGCAAAAGAAGCGGAAAGGATCATCCGAAAGATGAATATCAAATTTCTTTCAGGACCTCTTATCCGGGAAATAGTCAACAATATTCTTCTTGACAGGGGGCGTGTAGAATGGAGAAATATCATGACAAGAGTCGGAGCTTCGGTCTACGATGCCTACGAAATCGACTCCGGATACGGCTTTGGGGCAAACGATAATGCAAACCAGCTGAACAACGCTGAGACATCCCACAAAAGAAAAGCCGACAAAATGTCCAAAGAGCAAAATCTCCTTCTGATGCCAAAAGAGCTTGCAGACCTGCACCTGAACGGAGACTTCCATATCCACGACCTCGAATACATGGGAACAAGGCCTTTTTGCCAGGACTGGGACCTTCGCTACTTCTTTTATTATGGACTGATGCCTGATGGAGTAGGCACCCAATCAAGTGTTGCAAAACCTGCAAAGAATGCAGAGGTAGCTTTCCTTCATGCTGTAAAGGCAATGGGTTCGGCTCAGACCAACTTTGCAGGCGGGCAGGGCTTTTACAATTTCCTGACCTTTATGGCCCCCTATCTGGAAGGCAAGTCCGAAGTTGAGATAAGGCAGCTTATGCAGATGTTCGTCTATGAAATGATGCAGATGATGTGCGCAAGAGGCGGACAGACTGTCTTTTCATCCGTGCAGCTTTCCCCTGGGGTTCCGAAGCTCTGGAGAAACATTCCAATTGTTGCCATGGGTAAGGTCTGGGACGGCAAGCAGGCTCCCCTCAGAACCTACGGAGAATTTGAAAAAGAGGTCCGGCTTGGATTTAAGGCCATTATGGATGTCATGCTTGAAGGAGATGCCTGGGGCAAACCTTTCAGCTTCCCGAAGCCGGAAATTTCTCTCGAACCTGACTTTATGGAAGAAAATGAGGAGTTCAACAGGACTCACCCCGAGCTTCCGACATATCAAGGGCTTTACAGGATGACCTTTGAACTGGCTGCCAAATTCGGAACTCCCTACTTTGACAACCAGCTTCCCGAGTACAGGGGCGCAGGAGAAGGAATTTCATGTTACCAGTGCTGTGCCTACCAGTTCTCTTCAAACCCTACCGACGATGAAGACTTCGGTGACAAGCTGCATTTCAAAGATGGAAGGCATTTCTCTATGGGCTCATGGATGGTTCTGTCCTTAAACTGTCCCAGGGCTGCATACAGGGCTGAATATGATGATGAGAAACTTTTCACCGAACTAAAGACCCTTATGAACAGGGGTGTGGAAGTTTTCAAGATCAAGCGAAAATGGATGAACAGCCTGATCAAGAAAAACAGGATTCCCTTTGCAGCCCAGTGTCCCAAGGACCCGAACACCGGAGAAAAAGGAGCAATGGCTGTGGACTTCGACAGCCTTGTGTATACTATTGGAGTAATAGGAATTAATGAGATGGTCCAGTACCACACCGGCTACCAGATCCACGAATCTCCTGTTGCATATAAGCTCGCCATCCGGGCTATGTTCGAAATGAAAATGCATGCTCAGAAGCTCTCAAAGGAAAACGATATGGAAATTGCCCTTGCAAGGACTCCTGCGGAAACTACAGCCCAGCGTTTTGCAGTCTCAGATCTCCTGCACAGGGAATATGCCGACAAAGCCGAGCTCACAATTAAAGGGGACCTGGAAACCGCAAAGAAAGATTTCAATGAGACCCACGATCTGCCCATTTACTATACCAACGGAACTCATATCCCACCCGGTGCCGATATCTCTCTGCCTGAAAGGATAAAGTATGAGCACACTTTCTTCCCGATAGTAGACGGTGGAAACATCATGCATATCTGGCTTGGAGAAGGTAAACCGGATCCTGACGGCCTGCAGGAACTTGCCATGCATATAGCAAAGAACACACAGACTGGGTACTTTGCCTTCACACGGGACATGACCGTATGCACTGACGAGGGATATGTAGCCGCCGGCCTGCTTGACAAATGCCCGAAATGCGGATCTGAAAATGTGCAGCACCTATCAAGGATTACTGGCTATCTCCAGTCCGTGGAAGGCTGGAACAAAGGTAAGCGCCAGGAACTCAAGGACAGAAAACGCTACAGCACAAGGGAACTCAAATGAGTCCCCTTAACCCTTTTTACGCAAACTGGAAATGGTAACTGCTATGAAGGTAAACTACGCAGGCACTGTTTCGATCTCAACCTGTGACTGGATAGGAAAGGCTGCAGTCACCATCTTTTTTAGGGGATGTCCTCTTCGCTGTCCTTACTGCCAGAACCATCCGTACCTTGAAGGGCCGGGTCTTGTGGAACTTGACTTTGTGAAAGAGCAGATTAAAACATCGAAACCTTTTGTAAGTGCGGTTGTTTTTTCGGGAGGGGAGCCTCTCATGCAGGACGCTGTTGTCCCCCTTGCAGAGTTTGCAAAAAATCTAGGGCTTGCAGTTGGGATCCACACAAACGGTTGTTACCCTGAAAGGGCAGCAGAACTGGTTGAACGGAAACTGGTTGATAAGTTCTTTATCGACGTAAAAGCCCCTCTTGACGATCCCGAGCTTTATGGAAAGGTTACCGGATGGAAAGCGTACAACGGAGAAAGCAGTAACGTCAAAAAGACTCCAGAAGAGATCACATCAGCCATTGCAAAAACGATCGAGACTGCAGATGCCAGCGGCCTGGAACTGGAACTCCGGACAACAGCAATCAGAGGTTTTATCGGAAACGAGAAGGAAATCTCTCAGATAGCAGCCTGGATTTCGGAACATATAAAAAATAGAGAGGTTACCTATGTGCTGCAGCAGGGAATCCCGGAACACAGCCTGCAGAAAGACCTCAGGAAAAACAGGGTTCTGGAGAGAGAGGAACTTCTTGAACTAGGGAAAATAGCAAAAGGATTCCTGGAAAACGTAAGGATAAGGACAAAAGAAGAAGGGGAAGAAATTATCTGATATTGTCTAGCATCATTAAGTAATCTTACTGGTGTCTGATATTTACCGATATTTATTACAATATTTATGGCATTTTACTGGCACTTTTTCCCTTTTTTGCCTGTATTCCCCGGAACAGATTTTGATCAATTCACTCTTTCATCTTTCTATTAATATTTATCTGATTCTTTTTTATCGGATTCATTTTTACAGAAAAAAATATGTTTAAGGTTCAAATGAATTTGAAGTTTACAAAAGTCTTATACATGCCAAAGCATAAAGGAAACTGATTAAACCCCTGGTAAAACCCCCTTTACCCGGAATTCAATTATCCTGTATCTGGAAATTCAATTATCCTGTATCTGGAAATTCAATTATCCTGTATCTGGAAATTCAATTATCCTGTATCTGGAAGTACAGATACCCGGAATGTTTCCCCAAAGTATCTCCGGGGATATTCCTGCTGTACTTTGCCAATATATCGAAAACTCCTGTATGCACGCCACCAAACTTTTGTGTAACCTCCGGGGTTACAAAAGTTACATAAAGGAGATAGACTCAGTCCATTTTAGCCCGGAAAAGGGTACGTATCTATAAAAAAGGAAAGCGGAAGTAATCGCTTCCAAAAAATGACCATGAAAGAAACAAAAGTATCTTCAATCGGAGAGCGCTCTCTAATCTCCCGCTTATCTGAGATTTTCAATGCCCCTGAAGGAAAGGAAAGAGGACAGGAAGGAATCATTATAGGCGCTGGTTCCGATGACTGTGCCGTCCTTGACCTGAAAGGTGAAGACTGTCTGGTTGTTACGACTGATATGCTGCACAGGACCACGGACTTTCCGGTAGAGATGACTCCCTGGCAGATGGGATGGATGTCCGCAGCCGTAAACCTGAGCGATATTGCAGCCATGGGCGCAGAACCTGCTGGGCTCCTTATGGCAATAGGCATGCCTGCAGACACTGAAATTGCTTTTGTAGAGGAACTTGCAAAAGGCATACAGGCGTGCGCCGAGTTCTGCGGGACTGCTGTTGTAGGAGGCGACCTCGATACCCACGCAGAACTGACAATTACAGGGACAGCTCTGGGAAGAGTTAAAAAAAGTCAGCTCCTCCTGCGAAAAGGGGCAAAGCCCGGAGATCTTGTCTGTGTTACAGGCTATGCAGGGTCAGCCGGAGCCGCCCTTGAAGCGATTCAGTCAAAAAAGTCGGTCAGCGAAACCGTCCTGAAGGCTCTTTTTGAACCTGTACCCCGCACGCAAGAAGCCAGGAAACTTGCTGAGTCAGGTGCAGTCACATCCATGATGGATACAAGTGACGGACTTGCAATGTCTCTTTACGACCTTGCCAGGCAGAGTAAGGTAGGTTTCAAGGTCCGGGAAAATGCCCTCACCGTTCTCCCGGAAGTCAGAGAGTTTGCCTCAGGTCCCAGGGAACTGCTGGAACTTGCCCTTTACACAGGAGGGGACTTCGAACTCATTTTTACAGTTGACCCGGAACGGCTGAAAAAAGTACAAAATATATGTAACTTGACTATCATAGGGGAATGCACAAAGTACGAAACGGGTATTGTACTCGAATCCCCGGAATTCAAGCTAACAACTATAGAACAGAGGGGATACCAGCAGCTAAAAGCCGAACCGGCTGATTAGCTTTCCTGAATAAACTGATGTTAACTCCCCCATAAACTAAAAGCCTGGAGTGAGAGAAAAAAAATTAAAAATAATTGGCTGATAAAGCTCACAGGATCACAAAAATAGAGCAAATTTCAGGCTAAACAGACTAAATTCGTAACTATAAAATTCGTAACTATATAATTTATGCACAAGGTTCAGAAGGATAGAATATGAAAAAAGCTAGTTTACAAATATTAACAGCAATTCTGATGCTGGGGCTATTCTGTGGGACTGCAACTGCAGTTCCAAGTATAGTATCACCCCCGGATAATTCGACTGTTGTTACAGGGATAGCGGGTGACCTTCAAACATTAAGCATCCAAACAAACGAGTTAGCAACCATCGACTGGTTGGTTAACGGAGAAACTAAATCACAAACATCCTATAATACTGAAACTAACACCTCTACTCTCGAACATACCATTCAGTCTGGCACATATGAGGTTAAAGCGAGTGTTCAGTCCACTGGAGAAAGCAGAACCTGGAGTGTAACAGGAACAGCAAATAAACCGGTGATCACTTTATCTGACCCTTCATCACCTTTCAGCAATAACGTAGGAGAATCAAAGACATTCACCGCGACTGTGAGCCAGATATCGAATATGACATGGTACCTTGATAACAATTTCCTTTACACAAACCAGTCTGTAGATTCGTCTTCATATACAAGCAGTTCTGCAGTAGCGGGTCCACATACAATCAAAGTGGAGGCAACGAACGTTAACGGAACTGCAGAACAAATCTGGGACTGGACAGTAGGAACAGCAGTTCCGGCGATCACTTCATCTAACCCTTCGTCACCTTTCAGCAGTAACGTAGGAGAATCAAAGACATTCACCGCAACTGTAAACCAGATGTCGAATATGACATGGTACCTTGATGGAAATTTCCTTTACACAAATCAGTCTGTAGATTCGTCTTCATATACAAACAGTTCTGCAACAGCGGGTCCACATACAATCAAAGTGGAGGCAACGAACGTTAACGGAACTGCAGAACAAATCTGGGACTGGACGGTAGGGACAAACGGCGTACCTGTAGAGTTTAATCCTTCAGATGAAAAAGTTGAAGTAGCTCAGGGAGTGACCAGGAATTTCTATGTCAATTCTACAAATGGCCAGAATATAAAGGTTGAATGGTTTGTCAATAACGAAACGAAAGGGCCCCAAGAAGGACTTTCTGCTTCATATGCATTTAAAGGAGACACTTCCGGCGAGTACACTCTTAAAGCAGTGGTCAGCGACCCCAGCAACACTTATTCTTCATCGACAAAAACATGGACTGTAAAAGTCCAGTCCAAGTACTACTCAAGCGGGAACAGGATCTGGGATGAAAGCCTTGGGATGGCCACTACATACACATGGAATGCTCAGAGCTACTCAGGCTTCTACTATGACCTTGATACCGGAGTGTCCTCTGAAGAGATGACGATCAAGGACATAGGTAGAAACATAAAAGATGGAAACATCGAGTACATCACAAGACCTACTAAAACCGAGTTTGAATACGGGAAATGGGGTTCATACCAGGTAATAGGATTCATGGCAGAGAAATACTTCGCAGGTTACAGTAAAACGAACTCTTCTGTTATAAACGATGATGTAAGCCTGATATCCGACGGTATACTTGCCAAGATCCTGATCGACAGTGATGATAAAAAGTCCGCATACACAGGAGAATCCCTTGTACTTGAAGATGGTTATTCCCTGAACATTGTGGAAGTCGATGTTAATGGAAAATCCGTCTGGGTCCAGCTTGAAAAGGACGGAGACGTGGTGGACGACGCTTTCATCGCTTCGGAACAGGACTATGTTTATAAAACAGAACTCGGAGAAGCAGAAGACGTACCCATAATCATTGCCCATTTCGGCACGGTTTTTTCAGGCCAGGAGACCTCGGCGGTCTTCATACAGGGCCTCTTCCAGGTCTCGGACAACTATGTGGAACTTACAAAAGGAGATTCCTACGGGGAAATGGAAGTAACATCCCTTAGCAGCAGTGAAATAAGAATGAAGAATGAGGACGATATAAGCCTTGACAAAGGTGACACTATCGACCTTATGGGCAAGATAAAGATTCAGGTGGCTGATGACAGCAAACTGCGCTTTGCCCCGGTCCTTGATACCTCAGAGGCAGGAACTTACGAACTGCGCGGAACAGTCTACGATAAAGATGCCGCTGGGGACTCTCTACCAACCTGGACGCCCTACAACTTTGAAGGCTTCTATTACAACATAGATGAGGGAATAGGAACCGAACAGCTGGAAATCAAGCAGTTTAATGGCAGAGAAATCCCCTCAGGAAATCTGATCTACACGTCCTCACCCCAACCTGTTGAGTTTGAACATTCCGAGTGGGGCAATTTCACAGTTGTCGGGTTCATGGCAGAAAAATACTTTGCAGGATATCCAAAAGGTACCGTCAAAGGAAAAATTAATGATGTGAGTGTTCTTTCGGATAATGTCCTTGCCGAAGTCCTTACAGACAGCGACGACAAAGAGTCCATGTACTCGGGTTCTGACCTTGTGCTTGAGGAAGGCTATTCTCTGAAGATCAAAGAAGTCGATGTTAATGGAGAATCTGTCTGGGTACAGCTTGAAAAGGACGGAGACGTGGTAGACGATGATTTCATCACCTCTGGCCAGGACTACATCTATGAAACGACACTCGGAGAAGCAGAAGACGTACCCATAATTATTGTCCATTTCGGCACGGTTTTTGCAAGCCAGGAGACCTCTGCTGTCTTCACACAGGGAATCTTCCAGATCTCGGATGATTATATTGAAATCAATAATGGGGATACCTTCGACGAGATGGAGATCACCAGCGTCTCAGAAAGCGGCATCACAATGAAGAACGATGATGATATCGGGCTTGGTGATGACGATACCATTGACATTATGGGCGACGTCAAGTTCAAGACAGCTGATTCCAACACCCTCAGGTTCTACCCCTTAGTTGAAGTCGAAACAGAAGGCGGAGCCAGCAAGGAACTCAAGATAAGTTTGCCTGATGAGATTATTGTAGGCGACACTTTTGAGATCAAGGTGAATGCAGGTGAAAATCCAATCGAAGGCGTCAACGTAAAAGTTGACACGGCTAGCGCAGGCAAAACCAATGCAGATGGAATTGTTGAGTACACTGCAGAAAAGGAAGGGACCTTTAAGATAACCGCCGAAAAGGACGGGTACACCACCGCAAACAAGAACGCAAAAGTCATTCCTCCGAAAGAGAAGATGAGCCTCAATGTCTCTCCTGAAACAGTGTATAAGGGAGATACGATTACCATAGAGGCATTAAAAACAATTGGTGGAGACCCTGTTGAAGGTGTAAACGTCTCAATCAATAGTAAAGCCCTTGGAAAAACCGGATCCGACGGAAAGATTACGTTCACCACGGAAGACGTCGGCAAAATCAAAATAAGCGCTGCCAGAGAGGGATTCCTTGACAAGAGCGTTGAAGTCGATGTGAAGGACTATGAAGCTATCTTCGAGTTCTCCAACCTGGTAATTGACCCCATAGAGGTCAGAGCAGGAAAGGAAACAACAATCACTATTGATGCCGAAAATACGGGTAATGCTGCCGGGGAATACGACGTGGAACTGTTTGTGAACGGAAGTTCAGTTGATTCACAGAAGATTTCCCTTGATATAGGAGAAAGCACACCAGTAACCTTCAAACACAGTGAAGAGGTACCAGGCACCTATACTGTAAAAATAGGAGGGCAGGAGGCCACCTATACGGTAAAAGAAAAGTCTTCTATGCTGCTTTATTCCCTGATAACTATTATCCTGTTACTGGGCGGCGGGATGGCTTACATGTTTACCAAAGGCGGCTGGAATGCAGCAACCATGCAGGCAAAGATAGATGAACTTATAAGGTCGGCAAACCTGAAAAAGTAAAAGTAGTAAAAGTAATAGAAAAGCTGAGAGAACAGGAAACTCAAACAAAAAAGAATTTAAATTCCCGCGTTAACTGAAAAACGCGGGTTTTTTTCTATTTTTAAAAAAGAGATTCGATTATTAAGTAATTTATTTTAAATATTTAGATTGAGCAGGTCGTTCACTCCATCTTCTTGATCGCACGTTCGATGGCATCTATCAGGCTGTTCTTCGGGGCGATGGTTGTGACGGGGATGTTCAGTATTTTTTCCACGGTGGGACCCACGATTGGGGCACAGACCAGGGCTTTTGCTCCGTCTCTTTCGGCATTTACGGCTGAGATAATTGCTTCTTCCATAGATGTTGCCGAGTATTCCCTGATGGTGACAAGCCGGCCACCGATCTTTTTCTTCGTCTCAACGATGTTATCGAGCACCGAGCGGGCAGCAATTACGGCGATAAAGTCTCCGCTGTCGGACTCTTTAATTTCACGGATCGTTTTTACAATCTGGCGGAGAGTTTTGATATTGGGATCCCGGTTACCCGATAGGATCTTATAAAGGGTACTCGGTGGGATACTTGCTTTTTTCGCAAAATCCACGGCAGTCAGATTAAGGTCCTCCTTAATTACAGCGGAAAGTGTTTTCTGAAACACTTCATCGGACTCGAATGCGGATTTAATGACCTTGTCTGCAACATTCATAAAAATTCAACCTCGTACACTATAAATAATTTGTATATTTGTGATATATGCATAAAGGATTCACGTTTCACCGGAGTTTTGTTCCTGAATGAGAAATATCTCCAGATGTATTAATACATTTGGGTCATAATAAGAAGGCATTTGAGAAACTATATATAGCAAATTTCAAAGAATATTAATACTTAAGGGAATACAATTTATTATCACGGGAATTGTTCTTTCAAGCAAAAAATGAAAGAATGGGAGGAGAGGGAAGGGCTTTTTAAACATATTTGTAAAAGGCCTTTTAAAAAGTCAACAAAAAAAGGGGAAAAGACCTGCAGATTTTCCCGAAGAAAACCCGATCCCAGTATATCTTATTTAGCAGGTGAGATATTATTGTTAGAAGAGATAATTATTGAGGTGAAGTTTTGAGAAAATCAAGCATACTTATCCTGACTTTGTTGCTGGTAGCATCTATATTCATATCCGGTTGTGTATCCGACGATACGGATGAAAACGTAACTGGAGAGGCTCCTGCAATTACTGAACTGAACATCGGCTACCAGCCGAGTACCCACCAGATTGCATACATGACTGCCTATGAGAAAGGATGGTGGCAAGAAGATCTTGCACCTTACGGAATTAAAAAAATAAATGAATACCAGTTTCCAACAGGCGCTCCTGAAATGCAGGCTATGATGGCTGGAGATCTGGACGTAGCCTATGTTGGGGCAGCCCCTGCTATTAAAGCCCTTAGCAGTGGACTTGATGCAAAGATTATTGAACCTGTCCAGATAAATGGCTCAAGTCTGGTTCTCAGGCCTGAGAACGAGTATGAAAGCCCTAAAGACCTGAAGGGACTCAAAATCGCCACCTTCCCACCAGGAACAATTCAGGATACCCTGCTCAGAGACTGGCTCGCGAAAAATGGACTTGACGTTGAGAAAGATGTAACAATCATTCCAATGGGCCCCGGAGACGCTGTTACTGCTATCTTAGCCAAGCAGGTTGATGCGGTATTCCTGCCTCACCCCTCCCCCACAATTATCGAAGAAGAAGGTAATGGGCGTACTATCGTACAATCTGGAGAGATGAGTCCAAACCATGCCTGCTGTGTGCTCCTGGTTAGTGGAAAACTTATCAGAGAACATCCGGATCTTGTGGAGCAGATTGTGAAGACCCATATCAAGGCAACCGAATACAACACGGAAAACATCGATGAAGCTGCCCAGATATATTCAAATAAGACTACTACAGATCTTGAAACTGTAAAGACTTCTCTTGAGGAATGGGATGGAGCCTGGATTACAGATCCTGCACTGATTGAAAACTCAACTGTTGAGTATGCTAACATTCAGTATGAACTCAAATATAACGAGAAAAATCTGACAGAAGAAGAAATATTTGACACCAGCTTCTACGAAGCAACCGTAAAAGAGGAATAAAAAAGAGTTTTAAAGAAAATTTTTGAGATAAGTTCAACTGCCTCTATTACAAGAAGGGGCAGTTTGAACTCCAATTTGTTCTAAAAACGGAAAACTGCCGGAAAGATAAAAAACTAAGAATCCTTTTAATAAGACATGAAAATTAATTTCATAAAAACAATTGAAGAAAAAGGCGTTGAAGCATTATCACTTATATTCGTAGTTGCTGTATGGCAACTTGTCGCGGATAGGATCGTACAGAACAAATTGCTTCTGCCGAGTTTTTATGATGTGGTAATCGCTTTTTCCGTGATTGTCAAAAACGGGCTAATTTTTATGGATACCCTGACAAGTTTACTTCACTTTTCAATTGGTATTGCTGCTGCGTTTATACTCGGAATCCCTCTGGGAATAGCCATGGGATGGTTCAAAGCAGCAAACAGGGCACTCGACCCTATAATAGAAATCCTGCGTCCGATTCCTCCTCTTGCCTGGATCCCCTTTGCAATAATATGGTTCGGGCTTACCCATCAGGCAGCAGGTTTTGTTGTGTTTGCAGGAATGATCTTTCCCATTATCATCAATACCTATACGGGTTTCAAAAATGTACCGAGGGTTTATGTTGAGGCAGCAAAGGTTCTCGGTTGTAACCGGAACATAGACCTCATCCGCTTTGTTGCGATTCCCTCAGCCATGCCCTCAATTGCTGCAGGAATCAGGATTGCAATGGGTGTAGGCTGGATGTGCCTTGTAGCTGCAGAGATGTTCGGAGTCAGCAACATGGGGCTCGGCTACCAGATATGGCACAATTATTACCTGCACAGGATGGATTTTGTACTCGTCTATATGCTCCTGCTGGGGTTCATAGGTCTTTTAATAGACCGCTTCTTCAGATACTATGTGGATGAAAAAATGTTAAAATGGAAATCAGGAACTGTGGTATAAAATGGGGCAAGTAAGTGTAAAAAAGGTTTCGCGGATCTTCGGAAAAAAAGAAGAGGGGTACGGGACCGAAGCTCTGCTTAACATAAGTTTTGATGTGCAGGATGGAGAGTTTATCTGCCTACTCGGCCCTTCGGGCTGCGGGAAGACAACACTGCTCCGGATAACTGCAGGGCTTGAGACCCTGACCTCAGGGGAGATTACACTCAATGGAGTTCCTATAACAGGCCCTGATCCCAAAAGGGGCATGGTTTTTCAGCAGTATTCTCTCTTTCCATGGAGAACCGTTATAGATAATATCACCTTTGGGCTGGAAATGCAGGGAATCAAAAAGAGCGAAGCCCGGAAACAGGTGGAAAAGTACCTGGACCTTGTGGGTCTGGGCCAGTTCAAAAACAGTTATCCACACGAGCTCTCAGGAGGTATGCAGCAAAGAGCAGCCATTGCAAGAGCTCTTGCTAACGAGCCTGAGGTCCTCCTTATGGACGAACCCTTCGGAGCTCTTGATGCCCAGACTCGAAATGTACTCCAGGATGAACTCCTGAAGATATGGGAACAAAAACATGTAACATTCATTTTTGTAACGCACAGCGTGGACGAAGCTGTCTTCCTCTCTGATAGGATAGTGGTTATGACCTCAAGGCCCGGAAGGGTAAAGGAGATTGTAAAGGTGGACTTACCACGCCCACGTAGCCGCACAAGTCCGGAAGTAAACAGTTTAAGGGATCATGTCCTCAAACTTCTGGAAGAGGAACGGTTCAGCAGGTAAATTGTTGAAAAAAGTGCAGTTATCGAAGTTGCAAGAGGAAGTTATCGAAGAAGGAGCTCCTTGAAGGCTTGAAGGAAAGGAAACTGCTAAAGAGGAAGCTGCTAAAGAGGAAACTGCTAAAGAGGAAACTGCTAAAGAGGAAGCTGCTAAAGAGGAATTTACTGAAAAAGAGGAAGCTGCTAAAGAGGAATTTACTGAAAAAGGTGCGAATAAATCGTGAACAAATCGAAGATCATTGTTCGGCCCGAATAATTACTTTTGTTAGCGGCTCTACTCTTTTCACGGCAACCTTCCCCACAAGCTCAAGAGTCCCTCCCGCTTTTACTGAACCGAAAGAGCAGCCAGGTCTTGCACGGATGTCCCCCTCACAGGCCGCAATATTTACCCTTGCTCTGTCAAGGAGAACAAGTTCGGAAACCGTTTCTATACTCCCTAGAATTTTTGCTGCCGCAGAGATAAGGGCACTTTCGGCTTTCACATTGCCCTGAATAATCGAACCTTTCCCGAGTTCAAGCCTGCCCGATACGGTGAGACTTTTCCAGAACTTCACTTCCTGCCCGACAATAACATTGCCGTTCAGCATAAGGTCCTCTTCAAAAAAAGCTCTTTTTTCAATCACATAAGTGTTAGACCGGGGGTGGTACTTGATAAAGCGCATCATTAAAAATCACTCTGGGTTACTGTCCCCGACTATCAATCAAAGAAAGCCGCAAACAACTGGTTTTTAAGACATCGGGAAAAACTTTGTCAATTGGATTTCAAAGTATGATTGAACACCTATTATATAATAGCATCGAATGTTCACTATTGGAGGTCCCAACAAAGATTGGTAAAGGTTAATGTATGAACAAAGGAAACTAAACCAGGAAGAGCAGACTGAAAAAAAGAGATTTCGACACATTCTGGAAGCCGGAAATTAGTGAGAATATCTGAAATTAGCAACAAAAAGACTGAAAAATGCTTTATTTATGATTTTTCAGTCCTATTGTCCTTATATTAAATTGTCCTGCTTACTCAACGAGGCTGGCAAAACCGTATTTGGGAAGTACCCTTTCGATTTTGATCCTGACCTCGTCGCCGACCTTGGTGCCCGGGACAAATACTACAAAGCCCTCTATGCGGGCAATACCGTCTCCCTGGCGGGCAAGGTCCTGGATTGTAACATCGTAGACTTCGCCTTCTTCAACAGGAACAGGGCTGCTTTCTTCTCTGAACATTAAAATCATTCCTTTAATTTAGTAATATTTGGCGTAACAGAGCCGTTTTTTCGGTTGCACTTACTCGACAACGCTTGCAAATGCAAATTTCGGAAGTACCCTTTCGACCTTAATGCGAACTTCATCGCCGACTTTGGTGCCTGGGACAAAGATTACAAAGCCCTCTATTCGAGCAATGCCGTCTCCCTGGCGAGCAAGATCCTGAATTGTAACATCGTAAACTTCGCCCTCTTCTACAGGGACTAAGCGACTTTCTTCTCTGAACATGAAAACCATTCCTTAATTA
Organism: Methanosarcina sp. 2.H.A.1B.4; assembly: GCF_000979385.1. Classification (NCBI taxonomy): domain Archaea; kingdom Methanobacteriati; phylum Methanobacteriota; class Methanomicrobia; order Methanosarcinales; family Methanosarcinaceae; genus Methanosarcina; species Methanosarcina sp. 2.H.A.1B.4. The sequence continues at coordinate 42,991 of NZ_JJOV01000004.1, read as the reverse complement.
TTTGAGTTAATTTTTAGCATTAATTAAATTGATTCTTTTACCCACACTTACTCGACGACACTTGCAAATGCGAACTTGGGAAGAACCCTTTCGACCTTAATCTGGACTTCGTCTCCAACACTGGTGTTAGGAACAAAGACTACAAAACCCTCAATACGAGCGATGCCGTCTCCCTGGCGAGCGAGATCCTGAATTGTAACATCATAAACTTCGCCCTCTTCGACAGGGACTGAGCGACTTTCTTCTCTGAACATTATAAATCATTCCTTTAATATTACTTTAATTAAAACTTAACATAATTAACTGATTTCTCAACCCAAACTTACTCGACAACGCTTGCAAATGCAAATTTCGAAAGTACCCTTTCGACCTTAATCTGGACTTCGTCGCCAACACTTGTATTCGGGACAAAAACTACAAAGCCTTCGATACGGGCGATGCCGTCTCCCTGGCGAGCGATATCCTGAATAGTTACGTCGTAAGTTTCGCCCTCTTCAACGGGCACAGAAATACGTTCTTCTCTAAACATTAGATTCATTCCTTTGACTTTTTTAATCAGCTTATGAAAGCTCCATCGATAGAACAGAAAAGAGTAAAAACAGTACTTAACAAGCCAAACTTGAAAAACCAAATTTAGGAAGTACGCATTCTACTTAATCTATTACGGTGAACTAATCCCCAATAGAGCTTCAGATAAGTTAATTAATTGGTCATACTCATATCCGCTTGTATATAATATTTTGCTTTAATACATTTCAAAAAAGAAAAGTAAAGAAGTTGGGAGATTATCTGAAAATTGATTTCTAGAGTTCAGGATTCTTACTTCAAAAACACAATAAGTAATGACAGTCATTAATAAATAATATAAAAAATAAAACTGCCCGCAATAAAAAGCAGTTTTTCTATAAAAAGCAATGTGTCCATATAAAAGAAAGATTCGTCCGGATCTTAAGGGAACGCATAAAAAAACTCTGCGTTCATTTTCTAAAAAATGTATTGAGTGCTTCCTTAAGCGCAACCTATAAATAATTGAAATACATTGTGAGAGTCGCTCATAAAATGAGAACTACAATGCGTGGGCTCGTAGCTTAGTCAGGCAGAGCGATGGACTCTTAATCCATAGGCCGGGGGTTCAAATCCCTTCGAGCCCGCTAATTTCACTAATCTCTTTTTATAGTTTTCTTTCTTAGAATTCGTTTTCGGAAATCTGTTTCAAACCTTTATCCGACTCTTTAAATCTTAGCCGCAGATGATTCAGATAACCCGGCTAAAGAGTGTTTCTGAAGTCTTAAGCAGTATGCTGAGGAGAAACCTTATGCCCTATGCTCTCCTAAGCATTGTACAACTCTCAGATCTATGCAACTCTAACAGATATCTTTCTAAACAACTCTAAAGACCTTTCTGAAACCCTCTCCCAGTAAAAGAACCAATCGAGCCAGAACCAATCGAATATGGAAGAGAGAAATAAGAGTTAAAGGAAGAAGTTATCAACCAGAAAGACAAAATTCGAAATCAAAAAAAATATTGGAGTACGACCCTGATGCCAAAAGTAAGTGTTGAAATCCCTCAGGAACTTCTGGATGACCTCAACAGGCATGTGGGAGATAACAAAAAATTCGTCAGCCAGTCTGATGCTATCCGAACTTCCATTCGTAAAATGCTGGACATGATGGACGACATAGATAGAAGACGCGGAAGGCTGAATGAGTAACTTGTAAAATTAAAAAAGAAGCTCATGAAGCCAGAAGACAGGAAAAGTCATGCGGAAGCAAAAAACAAAAACTTAATCAGAAGGCTGATCTGAACCAGAAAATTTTTGAAAATTATCGGAGACGCCTGAAAAAACACCCCATTATTTCTACTGTGTTTTGACATCAGTGGACTAATTTTATGAGATTTACAGGATCTAGCAGAGTTTCCACTGGAAAGAAAAATGAGGGCTGACCTGGATATAGTTAAGAGAGTTTTCTGAATATTTCTGGTTGACTTATCAAAAAGAAATGGTTTCAGGGTTAACAACTTTCCCTGAAATCCCTGATGCCCTGCGCAACGTTCGAAAGCAGGATAAAAGCTATCCTCTGATTGGGCCAGGCGCCCAGACCGCAGTCAGGACCCACATACTTTATCAGGCCGCCAAACCGCCTATAAGCCAGCTTCAGCCTTTTTGCAATAACAGCCGGAGTTTCCAGTTGTGTAACAATTTCGGGAAGATACTGCTGATCCTTCCAGACGTTGGTACAGTATTTCTCATTCAGGACCCCTGCCAGGGAGTAGATATCTGTTCTTGCGATTCCGAGCCTCAGGAAAGAATCCGTGTCTTCAAGCACTTTTTTGTCAATAAGCTCCAGATAGGAAGGCGTGCCTGCAGACTCCACCCCTATCACATTGATTGTAGGAGTCTCACAGGCAAAATTGTAGTAGAGGGGTGAATGAAGATGGATTTCCACATCAGCCCCCCTCTTACTCGCTGCCTTGGAGGCTTCGGTAAGGGCAGAGACTATATCGTTCTCCTCAAAGGCAAGTTCAGGGTTCAGCCCTATGCTTGGCTCATCAATTGAAACTGTTGCTATCTTGAAATGTTTTGCAGATTTCATAGAGTTCCGGACGAATTTGTTTACGTTTTTTGCAAAAAGAGAATATATGTCCGTATACCGGGTGCCCCCGAATTCCTTCAGGTAAAGTTCTGTTGGACCGGTTACACAGATCCGGACCTTTAAGGTTTCCCCGAATTTTTCTTTATAGGCTTTTGCAACCGTTTCCAGAGCCTCAAGCTCTTCGATCCTTGCACACTCCAGTTTTACCTCAAAGGGGCTTTCAGTACAATTAGAGTCCCGGATAACCTTCAAAAACTGTTCATTCATATCCTGGTACTGAGGATAAGTAGGGACCTCTACGCCTGCATCGATTTTCTGCTGAAAGGCATCATTGATTACAGTAAAGAGTTTCTCATCTTCTGCTCTTGTTTTAAAGGCGTTTCGGACCCATTCCTTGCCGACTCCTTCAGGGAGGGGATAGCTTCCGATATCGTCAAAGATGATTTCTTGCATGCCCTCTTAGTATACCTTTAAGAATTTAGCATTATTGGAAAGACAGTAAAATAATAAAAAGACAGATGGGAAAACCGGGGAATTTACCTCTCAGAGCAAATTCCCGTGAAACAAATTCATTAACCAGGGAGAATCGTTATAGGAGCTGCTTCTTTTCTGCATTAAATGCGTTGATGCCTTTTGCGGTATTCTCAAGCAGCCTGAAAGCAAGTTCAGGGTCAGGCCAGTATGCCAGCCCACAGTCCGGACTTGCATATTTTATGCGGTCCCCGAGAATAGAAGAGGCTTTCTCAAGCCGCTTTTTAATGACCTCAGGCGTTTCCATGTCAGTTATAATCTTTTGCATGTACTCTTTTTCCTTCCAGGCATTGACTCCATAGGTCTCGTTAACCATGCCCATAAGGCTGGAAATATCAGTCCTCGAGACCCCGAGCCTTATGTAAGTATTCGAATCCTCCAGGACTTTTTTGTCCATGAGATCTATGTAAGAGGGAGTTGCAGCATACTCAAACCCGATAACATTGATAGGGGTCTCGCAAACAAGTTTATACTTTAATGGAGAGTGCAGATGGATTTCCATATCTGCTCCCTGTTTTCGCGCGTAGGTAGAAGCCAGGGTAAGGGCAGAGATGATATCAGAGTCAGAAAACTGGATTCTATCGTTCATTCCAAGACTTGGTTCGTCCAGAGAAATAACCCTGATTTTGAAATTTTTCGCAGCTTTAAAAGCCTGCTTTATGAAATTCTCGATATTCAGAGCCATGATATGATATGCATCTGAAAAAGCAGTTGCTCCGAAAGCCTGAAGGTACAGGTCCGTAGGGCCAGCAACGCAAACTCTAACCCCCAGAGTTTCACCTGTCTCTTCTCGGTACTGCTTTGCAACCTCGTCAATTATCTCCAGTTCAAGGATTTTTGCGTGCTCCTCTTTTACCACATAAGGCTCATAACAGTTCTTTTCATCTTTGATTATGTCCAGAAACTGCCCGATCATATCCCGAAACTGCGGATAAGTAGGAACGTGCACTCCAACGTCGATTTTTCTCTGGAAAGTCTCCCTTACCAGAGAAAAGAGTTTTTCGTCCTCGTCCCGGTTTTCAGCTGCAACTTTCACCCATTCCCTCGTGAGACCCTCAGGTGTGGGAAGGCTGCCTCCGTCGATAAAAGTGATGTCCTGCATATGTGTAATGTAAGACAGATCGGGTATTATAAGTATTGGAATTACTCTGAATAATAAATTTAAAAGCATGGATGCTGAAGCTTTTTTAATTAAAGAATGGATCCTGAGGTTTCTAAAAATAAGAAAGTATAAATTATTTAACTAGCTTAGTATAGAAATAAATTTAAAGTATTGAAGATTATATAATAAAAGAGAAATTTAGGGAAATATTCCCTTAAAAGTTTCCTATAAGAAAAATGAGAAAATTAAAGGGAAATAAATTAAGGCTTGATTGGGGGAAAATAGCTGTATATGGCTTTAACTGGAATAAAAAAGAGTATATGTAACTCCATAAAAGACGCATCACTTTATGGAAAAAATAAAGATGCTTCTTTGAGGTCATTTCTGGAAACTGATCCAGAAAGAAGAGCTTCCAGAAACTGAGTTTTTTCGGAAATTAAGTTTTCCAGAGACTGACCCAGGAAACAGGATCAAGAACCAAATCAAGAACTGGATCAAGAACCAAATCAAGAACTGGATCAAGAACCAAATCAAGAACTGGATCAAGAACCAGATCAAGAATAAAATCCCATACTTTCAGCCCTTTCCTGATATTGTTGAAATAATCCTCAGAATTCAACCAAAAATGTGTCTTCGACCAGATATATCCGGGTACAGAAAACCACCAAAATACACTACGAGAAAAATACCAAACTATACCTGGATGCAACAAAACCCCGGCTTTATAGTTTATTTAGAGCCATCGAAATTTAAAGCTGGAGACATGATGTCCAAATTAATAAGAAACACTATAAAATATGTATCAGTAAACACCATCTTACAGACTCTGAATGTGCCTGTCAGATATTTAGCTAAAATAAGTTGTAGCTCTGAAGTATCTGGAGCAATAACGATACCTGGTCTGCTTTTGCGCATGCAGAAAATAACTTCTGTTTTATCCAATCAGCTGCCACGGACAGGGTTACTTAATATCATTTTTTCATACCGGAACATTTTTTCAAACAGTAACCTTTTTTCTTACAGCTTAAAAGTTTCCTTACGAAGTGGCTGTAAGAAAAAATTATTTTCAGGTACACAGCAGAGAGCTTTGACTTTTATTACATACTGTAAAATGTCCAATTTGGGGGTATGAACGATGAAAAATGAAATAAAGTTACTGAATGAATATTATCCCTGGAAAGAAGTAAAATTTAAGGGAGCCAGATGTTATCTAAAAGGAAACATCTTTTTCGAGAATAACCTCCTGAGTCCGGAAAAACTTGCTGAGTTGATATCCCCTTTAATCTGTAAAGAGGGGCAGGGCAAGGAAAAAGAAACCAGAGATCTTCTCAAGAAATTAAATGGGGAGTTTGCGTTTGTTGCCGAAACTAAAAATACCATACTTTGCGCTGTTGATAAAACAAGAAGCATTCCTTTGTTTTATATAAAAACAAAAAACAATTTTATTGTATCAGACAGCGCCTACTATTTAAAAGATAAAATTAACCAGCACCTGAATGAGGAAAATGCAGCAGAGTTCATGGTTGCAGGATACGTAACAGGTAATGAGACACTCTTTAAAGACATAAAGCAGATAAGAAACGGGGAATTTTTAAATTATCAGAAAAATGAAAAGAGTCTGAAATCCTGTTGTTACTTCAGATTTTTACATGGAGACTACTACGAACTGCCTGAGACCGAATTACTTGAGATGCTGGACAAAACCCTTGTAAATACCTTCTCAAGGCTTATAGACAGCACCAGCAAGCAGGGAAAGCGGCTGGTAGTACCTTTAAGCGGGGGGCTTGATTCGCGCATCATTGTTGCAATGCTGAAAAGGCTTGGAGTTAATGATGTAATATGTATGAGTTATGGAAGGAAGGGCAGCCGAGAATCAGAGATAAGCAAACAAGTTGCAGAAGCCCTCGGATATGAGTGGTTTTTCGTAGAATACACAGCGAAAAAATGGCGTGAATGTTATAATTCAAAAGAAGCCGACTTATTCCGGATATGGGCTGGAAACCTATCATCCCTACCACATATGCAGGACTTTCCGGCAGTAAAAGAATTGAAGGTTCAGGGGAAGATTCCAGAAAATTCAGTATTCATCCCCGGACACAGTGGAGATATGCTTGCAGGCAGCCATATTCCTCCATACTGCCTCGACAATTCCGCGGATTTCAATTCGGAAGCCTATCTGGCAGCGTCCTTGAAAAAACATTATAATCTCTGGAAATGGCCTTGTGAGAAGGAGCTTGAAAACATCTTCAAACAGAGGATAAGCAAATCAACATCCGGACTGGAAATCAAAGATAATGAAACATTTGCAAACGCAATAGAATACTTTGATTTTAACGAAAGACAGGCAAAGTTTATTATCAATTCAGTCAGAGCCTATGAGTTTTTCAGATTTGGGTGGAGAATTCCGTTCTGGGACACAGAATTGATCAACTTCTTTTTGAAAGTTCCGATAAAATACAGAATAAACCAGGACCTCTACAAGAAATATGCCAGAGACTGTCTGTATTCAGGGGATCTGGAGATACTTAAAAAAATCGATTGTACTACCGATATACTGAACCTCAAGATCCTGGAAAAGCGCTCAAGGTATGAAAAACTCCTTCATTACAGTACATTCATTCACAGCTACTATGATGAAAAAGTGAATAACCCGGTATGGGGAAGATACTTTGAAAACCCTCTTATCTCGAGACTTCGAATTAAAATTTCCAGATATGAGAACGAAACTATTGAAGAATATCCACTACTGAAAACGATTATGGAATACAGAAACGAAGAAAAGTACCCTCTGTCAGTGAACGGAATAAGTGCTCTGGAATACCTGGCAGGCATCAAGGGAGAAGCTTATTCGCCCAGAAGCAAGAAGGTTATGAAGCGGGCTGGTTTCCCGGCAAAAAGGCCTCTTTAATGAAATTCTAGTAGAACTTGAAAAACATAAGCGGAGCAAAATTAATTCTCAGGTTTGAAAAAGGCAGGCAGAGAAATTTACCTGCCTTCTTCGATCTCTTTTCTGGCTTGTAGAATCTATTTCTTTGTTTCTATTTCTTTGTTTCTTTATTTGATTCCCTTTCATCTTCGTCTGTCAACATACATCCTCCAACTATAACCTTTGAAAGTGATTTTCCCCCATATAAAACCAAAATGAAAAAGAAGAATAAATGAATGAAAAAGAAAAAATAAAGCGGCTACCTAACAATAGGTTACTGAAAAGCAAGAAATCCCATTTTTCAGATATTCAATACCTTTTCTTGTACTTTGCAAGGACTTCTCTATTTGCCTCAAAAGCTTTCTCTTCAATGTAACCCTTTTCCCGGGCCCATTCAAAAAAGCTCTGGAGAACCTTTGCAGCTGTCCCGATAAATTTTTTACCTCCTCCTACTTCAACCACGTAATCGTCAAGGAAATCCTTAATTCCGACGGGGCTGAGATGCTCAGGGCCAAAAACATCAAAGTAATTTTTGTTTTCGCGTTCAGGTCGGGCGGCACAAAGAGCCATGTCTTCTTCTGACAGATAATCTTCAGCACTGAGTTCAAGGAATTCCTCGTAAAGAAGAATCACATCTTCACAGTCCATGAAGGCATCAGGCTTTAAACAAGCTTCCTGTTCACTCAAGAATGTCCGAAAAGTTTCATTTATTGTGATCATACTTATCTCTGCAACGGTACTTTGTAGAGTACTATCAATTTGCTATAAAAGATCTTATATTTTTCTAGAGATGTTGAGTACAAAACTACTGTTACTGTTTCTATTTAATAGTGTTTCAAATGGCAAACCAAAAAGCAAATCAAAAATAAAAATAAAAAAAGGGAAATAAAAAACGGAGAATCAAAAATAAAAATAAAAAAATAGAGAGGATAAAGAAAAAAGGAAAGGGAAAAAGAATATTTTATACTATCTTCCTTTTTTCTCTTTTTTTCGTTGTCACTTCCGCTTTCTCTATTCTTTTTCACATTGATTCCGGAGCACCTATTCCCAGAGTATCAAGAGAGTTTGCAAGTACAATCCTTGCACAATCCACAAGGGCAAGCCTTGCGGCCCTGACCCCCTCATCCTCGGCTGCGATGACCGGGACAAAGCGGTAGAACTGGTTGAAGGCGTCGGCAAGTTCGCGGGCATAGATAGCAAGGACGTGAGGCTTAAGTTCACGGGCCCCATGGTCGATTATGCTGTCAAACATTGCCATTTTCTTGATGAGATCGATTTCGCTGTCCTCGACAAGGAGAGAGGGGTTAATCTCTTCTGCAGGGTCCCAGGCTGCTTCCTCTTTTGCTTTCTCAAGGATACTGCAGGCGCGGGCATGGGAGTACTGGATGTAGGGAGCGCCCTGCTTCTCAAAATCCAGGGCTTCTTTCCAGTTGAAAACTGTGGATTTTTCAGGGGAGACTCTGACTATATCGTATCTCACTGCTCCTATTCCGACCATTTCTGCAACCTGTTTTTTAAACTCAGCTGAGGCTTCGGGGCGGCGGGTTTCTACCTGCTCAAATGCAGCTTCAGTTACCCTGTCAAAGAGGTCATCTGCACTTATGAACTGTCCGCGGCGGGTACTCATTGAGCCTTCAGGGAGAGAGACGAACTCAAAAATTACGACCTCAGGCTCCTTGATTCCAATTGAGTTCAACGTAGCCCTGAGCTGGCCGGAAATAAGCTTGTGGTCTGCCCCGAAGATATCAATTATACGGTCTGTCTGCTCGGCTTTCCATTCGTGATAGGCAAGGTCGCGGGTTGTGTAAAGGGAGGTGCCGTTCGAGCGCTGGATAACAAGGGTCTTTTCAAACCCGTAATCCGAAAGGTCAACTACAAGGGCTCCTTTGTCCGTCTTTGTCCTACCGGTGGCCTTGATGCGCTCGACAATATCGTGCACTGCCCCGGATTTGAGGAAACTGGATTCGCTTACGAATTTATCATGAACGACATTTAAGCGGAGGAGGGTTTCTTTGATCCCGGAAACAGCCAGGGAAACTGCCTTCTCAAAACGTTCAATGGTCCTGACATCCCCGGCTTCAACCTTTTCCATAAGGGAATCGATTTCCTTTACATATTCAGGGGTTTTTTCCAGCTCGGCATTGGCTTTGATATATACATCAGCAATTGCGGAGTCAGACTTTCTGGAAAGGTCAAGCTCAAAGCGTTCGCATGCCCAGGAAACTACCGCAATCTGACGCCCCATGTCGTTAACATAATACTGGACTTCCACATCGTACCCTGCGCGCCTGAGGATGCGGGCAAGAGTGTCCCCTATAATCGAGTTGCGGATATGCCCTACATGAAGGGGGCCGTTCGGGTTTGCCGAGGTATGCTCAAGGAGTATTCTGTCCTTTGGAGCCCCACAACCGAATTTTTCTTTTTCTACCCGGACAGCAGTTACAGTTCTGTCCAGGTAGTGCCTGCCCGCAAGGAAGTTAATGTAAGGACCTGCGGCACTCACTTCTCCTATATATGAGCCTTCAGGAATTTCAATTGCAGAAACTATACGGGATGCAAGCTCTTTTGGGTTTTGCTTGTGCCTGCCTGCAAGCTTGAAGGCGACTCTGCTCGCAAGGTCAGCATGGGAAGAGGTTTCGAATTGAAGTTCGGAATCCTCAACCTCAAACCCGGCCTTTCGGATAGCTTCTTTTAAGATTAATGTAGCCTGATTTTTGAGTTCCAGGAACAAGATAAATCACCTGTATAAATTACCGTAAAAAACTAAAAGTCTTTAATGAAATTCTTATGTGATAGATTTAATCTGTCAAATTCTGATCTACTGATCTGATCTACTGATCTGATTAATGTGATAGCCTTTAAGACATACTTTAATTTACCAACTTCTGATCCACTGATCTAAGGACAATTTAATTAAAAAAAGTATTGGGTAAAATTACTGGATAGGGGACCTTGCCCCTGAGTGAGATCAGATTCCAGTACTGTACCTCAAAATTGCAGCTATGCCTCCAAAGGCGTTCATGAGCTGGGAACCTTCATCAAAGTCAGTGGATACGAAGATCAACTTTGAATTACTCTTGTCGGCAAGCTCTGAGAATTCGTCCACAATGTCCGTAACATCCGTAACCTCAAGGGACGAGCCGCATTTGGGACAGTTCCCAGCTGTGGGAGCAGGTTCTCCCGGTTTCCAGCGCCGTGTCCACTTATTTTCATATCCGCAGACACTGCATTTCGTAGTTACCCTTTCTGCACGCAGGTCTTCGGAGAGCAGGAGCACATCCACTGAATTGATCTCGAGATTTGCCCTGACCTGGGCTTCCCCGTAAGCTACCTTACCCGAATCGGCAATCAGTTCCTTGAAAAAGTCTCTGACGGCATTCTTCTCTCCCATAAGCTCAAGGTCCTTGAGTTTATCCTCTGCGGCGTTAACAAGCTCGGAAAGCCCTGATTCATCGGTATATGCCGTATCAAAGAGCCCAAGGATTTTCTTAAGGAGCTCGTGGTGCAGGAACTCACCCGCATAGAACTCTTCCTTTGTCGGAGAGGGGCCTCCTATCAGGACGCCTTTGAGATCCTTGTGGTCTACAGCCATGAAAATCTCACTTGCAGCATCTCCTATCCTCTTGTAGAACTCATGAATTGCAATGAGCCTGAGCTGCTGGAAACGATGGGCACTCTGACCACCTTTCCTCTGCTTTCCCGGGACCGTTGAGGTAAGGTTGCGGAAAGCCTGGATTCGTTTGCCGACCAGAAGCCCTACGGTTGCTTCCCTGCGGTCAAGAACCAGAAGCCCGAAGGTGTTCTTATCCTTAAGCATATCCTCAAGAGGCTCAAGATAGAAAGATGAGTCACAGTGGTACTTGTAGACAGTGATGGGGTCAGGAGGGACAATTACCTCGCTTTCCATACTTGTCTTGTTGGCTCCGATATCCACAGCTCCTGTAAAGTACACTATCCCATTCTCAGGTACTTTGTCCAGGTATCTGAGCCTTGAGAGCAGAGACTCAATTGCTCCCTGCACATTCGTCTTCGTAAGCTTGGACTTTATATTTGCAGCCTGTCCGTGCTCGTCTTTTAACTGGTTTGTAACATCGAAAATCTGCTTGTCAGCAGGAATATAAAGGGAAATAAGCTCCGTGCTCCTTCCTTTCTTATTCCTGAGGCCCTCAAGCTTCTTTTTAAATTCGTACTTGTCGTGTGCGGATTGTTCAGTCATTTTAAGAATTCCCCGATGAATAAGGCAGTAAGATTCGTTATTATCGTGAGTCTGGTAGTAAATTGAGATTTGAGATTTGAGCTTTTTAAGCTAATCTTCAAGCTGGCAAACTTAAGGTGAACGGGTTAGGTCTGTTTAACTTAGTTTGAGATTCCTGGATCCAGTGCAGATTTTCGATAAAAAGTTATCAAATCCGGCATCATAGCAAATTTAGGTATTCAGTATGATATTTGTTTAGCATGTCGGTTGGCATACAACGGATAACTGGAGGATTTGATGAAGATAATCACACAGTGAGCTCCTGTCTCACCCGAAATCCGGGTATAAAAACCGCCTGGAACACGAAGAACCTTAGAGTGAGAAATACACCCTTTAGAAACCGGTATCTCAGCAAGTCGCTAAAGCTTGTATTTATGCTGCATAAACCTGCCAGGTTTCGCATTCTTTTGATCGCACTAGATATGAGACATAATATGAGACATAATCTTACTCAAACTGTATATAAGAATTAACGCCTTGATTTAAATTAATATTGGATTAACCCCTGCCGGGACGATATCCTAATTGAAACTTAGGTTTATATTTGTTTCTATCCCAGACTTGTTTTATATATTCATGCGACTATAAAAGATTTCCTGTACGTTGATCTCTACTTTAGAATTCGCTTCCGGACAAAGGAGAAATAGAGAAAAACAGAAAAAAGGTTAGGTAAAAAAAGATTCGCAAATCAGGGTTTAATCCAGGCAGGAAATATTTTTCACAGGAGACTTTTTTCCGTCCTTTGAAAGCAGGACAACCCGACTGATATCTGATTCATCTGTGATCTCGTACCCCAGATGCTTTGCAAGCTCTTTTGAAAACTCCAGCACCTCTGCATGGGTTGGCATGGCAGAGCGGTCAAGACGGAGGCGTGAAAACCCAAGGTGCATGTAAGCCTTTATTTCCACAAAATCCGGTGAGGCCTTTTTAATTAGTCTGGCATAACCTTCCGGATTGAACATATTTTCCCCCTTGACCAGTGTGGTCCGGATGACTGTTCTTGAGCGTTTCTCCTTCATAATATCCAGAGACTCGTTAATCCTGTCCCAGAGGGCAGGAGATTTTGGCTGGCAGACTCTGAGGTAGGTCTCAAGATCCGGAGCATCGAGACTCATGTATAACTGAGAAGGGTTGACCTTTGCAAGCATTGAAGGGACAGTTCCGTTTGTAACCAGAAAGGTAGTAAACCCTCTCTTATCATATTCTTCGATAAGTTCAGGAAGGTAAGGGTAAAAAGTTGGCTCTCCGGACAGGGAGATTGCAACGTTATTCGGTTCATTGCCTTCCAACCAGCGTTCCCTGAGTGCATTTGGAGAGCCACCGAAACCTGTGATCAACTTGCGCTGACAGGCGATGCTTTCCTCAACTATTTTTTCAGGAGAATCCCACTCCCCGGGCGCAGGAACCGGGACCTCAGTCGGACGCCAGCAGAAAAGGCAGCGCTGGTTGCAAATGAGAGTCGGGGTCATCTGGAGGCAGCGGTGGGACTGAACTCCATAAAACCTGGACTTATAGCAGAAACCCTGGTCATTCATTGCATGCCTGAGCCAGAGGCAGGTCTTTACTGCTGAATGGCGGCCTGCAAGGGCATAACCCTGTTTCTTCAGGAGAGTTGTAAAATCAGGGATATCAAAGGGAAGAGAGGTCTGCTCTTCATCCCGGTTTTCTCCCTGGACTTCCGGAAACTTTTCCCCGGAGTCTTCCTTTTCTTCCTTTTTTTCTTCAAGAGGCATTTTCCGAATATTAAATCTTTGTGGTATATATAAGGATCGGAAAATAATTTTAGAGAACTTCATAGGGCCAGAGAATTTAGAGAAATGGAGATTTAAAGAAATGAAGAATTTATGGGTCATAGGGCTGATCGAAATTTTTTGAGAAGAGGTTATCTGCCCTTACAATCTACCGAATTAACCGGATCTGAGTTTTCGGACCTGGACTTAATCAAATGCCAGGATTTTCACGTCAAAATCCGCAAGATCCACAACCGGAACTCTGGCTGGCACAGGCATCAGGTTTACACGCTTCTGGAACTCAGTCTGCGCCTGCCAGGTCCCGGAATTGACCAGGAGGACATTTTTGTATCGCTGGACTCCCAGGGTATGGACGTGACCTGTATGAATGATATCCGGAACAGGGTCAATTATAAAGTAGTCTTTTTTCTCCGGGGATATGGAAACCCTGCTCCCATACGTTGGAGCCAGGTGCCTGCGCTTAAGCATTTCAAGGACTGCACCCGCAGGCTCCTGATACGAGACGCCAGGAACGCTTGCCACCAGATCGTCAATAGACCTGCCGTGGTAGATAAGGATTCGAACTCCGTCAAGGTCCACAAGAGCAGGGTTGCCTACGAAGGTGACATTCGACGGGAAATCCGCGCAGATCCTCTCAGGCAGGGCAGGCTGTGGTTCTGCCTGACGTACAGCGTCGTGGTTTCCAGGGCTTATGATCACGTGGATGTGTTCAGGAACTTCTCTGAAGTACTCTGCTGCTTTCCTGTACTGTTCATAGACATCCAGAATATCCAGTTCCATTTCCTGGTCAGGATAAATCCCGATACCGTCCACGAGGTCTCCTGCAACAACGAGATAACGGACCTGGGCTGCAATCTCCCGCATGTCTTCTGAGTCAGATTCTCCTTTCAAAAAGTCCAGAAAATCCAGCCAGGAGTCTTCCAGGAACTGAGAACTGCCCACGTGAACATCCGAAATAAGTACGGCTTTCCCGTGGCTTCCTGTCCTGCGCTGAACACTGTTCGGAACATCAGGCTGGAGGAGCTTTGTGGCAAGCATAAGCTTTCCGTCATTAGTAACCGAGCCTGTTACCCCTATGACCTCGTCCAGAAGAAGCTTCGAAGCCAGCTCAAAGAGTTCCTTGTCGCTATTTCGGATAAGAACTGAAAAAGAACCTGTAGGGTCTTCAATAGAAAAGATTTTGTGTCCGTTGGTGGTGGTGCTGATATCAGAAACCATCCCTATAATGGATATCTCTTCAGTGTTTCCGTCTGATCCGCGGCGAAAACTCCTCCTTTTCAAACTCTCTATAGGGCGTGCATTCATCCTGCCCCGGATGATCTCAGAGAGCCGGCTGTACCTGTCTCTGAAATATTGCACAAACTGCATATACTCCCCAACACAGGTCGAATGCCCGGTGATGTCGGAAAGCACGGTAACAGGGTTGCGGCCTGGAAGATACCTGACTTCCTCGTTCCTGGAACTCGAAGGAAAAGAATTTCCATGATTTGAAAAAAGAGAATCTTCCCTGGAAGCACGGTTAGAGGTGGAAGGAGAAACTGCATGCCCGAAAAAAGAGGAAACTGGTTTATCTACACTTCTTGAAGAAGCAGAAGGATAAAAGGGATTGGAAAGAGATCCAGGAATAGAATCAGAAACAGAATCAGAAACAGAATCAGAAACAGAATCAGAAACAGAATCAGAAACAGAATCAGAAACAGAATCAGAAACAGAATCAGAAACAGAATCAGAAACAGAATCAGAAACAGAATCAGAAACAGAAATAGAATCAGAAATAGAATCAGAAATAGAATTAGAAATAGAATCAGAACCCTGAGAAGAAAGAATGTAAGGTTTAGTCTTCAGGTTGGAGTCCGAGACTTCAGCCGATGAAACCATATCCGGTTCAACACTTGAGAAAGATTCTGGTTCCTTAAGGGCATCCAAAGCAGAGTCAAAAGCGTTTACAATGTGAGAGTCTGCAGGTTCTAAGGCAGGAGAGGAAATTTTATCTGGAGCTATTTGGGAAACTGTCCCGGGAGATGTTCCAGAGATAGGCCCGGAAACCGTTTTAGAAGTTTTAAAGCCCTTCAGGTCGACATGTTCAGGCTCAATAACGAAAACACAGTCATCAATAGTTGAAAGGATATATTTCAGAAGGCTTTCAGGGGAATTACTTAATTTGATTAGTTCTACGGCTTGCGGGCTTATCTGGTACCCTTCCTCTATAACTGCCCGTACAATATCGATCTCATTCATAATTCCTACCTGACTTTCTCGACCTGGCCTTATGGATACCAGCGTCTGTTGAACCTAATTTAACCTAAGATCAATCAACCTGAGGTCAAAAAGATTTAAGGCAAAGACCCACTTAAAATATAAAAACTAAACACATACAAAATTGCTTCGATGCCAGCAAAATAACATTTATATATTTTTAGAAAGTATTATCAGTTTTTATTCTCGTGAGAATAACCTATCAACAGAATTGTATTTTAGATTCTGATTGGATGTTTATCTTCGTTGTCAACCTTAGAGCCAATGTTTGTTGTTATCCAGACCACTTCGAAAGCGTTGAAAAAATATTAAGACCACCGGAGACTGCCAGGAACATGCAAGCATTCCAGAAACTCAATTTCCTGAACATCATAATTTTTCCCAGGTATCGGCATAATCAGATTTCTAAACAACTCAGATATCTAAACAACTCAGATATCTAAACAACTCAGATATCTAAACAACTCAGATATCTAAACAACTCAGATATCTAAACAACTTTAGATCTATAAACAACTCAGATATCTAAACAACTTATTCGGATTCCATGGAATTTCAGTCTATTTTTTCAGGAGTTGCATATAAAAATATCATAACCTGATGATAAATTGTAAGTTAAATATAGGATAAAAACAAATTGTATAGGCAAATATACTGAAAAGAGTCGTATAATAAAACAAAAAAGTCATGTACAGTTAAAAGCGTGAGAGTGACATTCATACAAAAATATAAATTACATAGCTGATGAAATGCTGGCACAGGCAATACATATCAAGTCAACTACCCGCTAAATCTGAAGATTTAACAGGTTTCCTGCTGAGGGTTTATGAAATTTAATACAGTACCAGAAGAATAAGATAAAGGGAATAAAGGCTTACTATGAGCAAAACTAATACACAAAACAGTACCCGGGAGGAAGAAAGCTTCCTGGTTTCCCTTGGAAAGGATTTGCTGTCAGTTGCGGCTGTCCTGATAGCCTTTATGATTCTTTCCAAACTGGCGTTCGGGCTCTGGACACCCATGGTCGCAGTGGAGTCCGGAAGTATGGAGCCGCATATGCAGGTAGGAGATATTATCTTCATCAAAAACATCGATCGAGTTGCTCTTGTTACCAATGAGGATGGGAAAGATTCAGGCTATATGACCTTTGGTGACTACGGAGACGTGATCCTCTATCGACCCTATGGGCAGGAAAGTACAACTCCTATAATACATAGAGCTATGTACAGGGTTGAAGCCGGAGAACCTATGTGGAAAAACGGTCCTGCTGCCCCTTACTCAGGATACATTACCAAAGGAGATAACCCTGTGACCAACAAGCACTTTGATCAGGAAGGACAGATAAGTTACTATGTGCCTGTGAAGGATGAATGGGTAATAGGGGTTGCAAGATACAGGATTCCCTATCTTGGACATATCAGGCTTTTCTTTTCATGAGCCTCTTGAGTTGTATAATCTCTTAGCTGTACATTTAACTTCAATCAACTTCCGTACTCTTCATAAAGATCCTGAACCAGATTTTTAATATCTGGTTCAAGCATCTTGTTTTTAACTTATTTTCCTTCAGATAGTTTCTTATTTGTCTATTTATTCCTTAATCTGAACTTATTTCTCTATTCTTTTCACTTTCAAATAGTTTCACTTTAGAATAGTCCCTCAAACTTTCACCTTCGGCAGTTGTTCAAACCTTTTCCGTACGTTTTTGCGAAATCTTTTTGAGCTTTAACAAATCAGAGTAGACCGTAACTATAAGTGAATCTAAACTGAAAATAAGCCTAAAAAATAGAATTAATTTAAAATGAAGTAGCAGGTAAGAGATTAGAAATAAAAATGGATAAAGCAGAAGATAAGGAATAAAAAACAGCTGAAATCATAAGAAACATGAAACTTAAAAAACTGAAAATTGGCGGGACAGAGCTTCCCGGAAACCTTCTCCTTGCACCTATGGCAGATGTAACAAATCTGGCTTTCAGACTGCTTTGCAGGCAGTACGGAGCTGACCTGACGTACACAGAGATGATCAATGTAAATGCCCTGCTCAATGAAAGCAGGAAATCTTTTATTAGAGGGCTGAGTTCTCCTGAAGACAGGCCCTTCGGGGTTCAGCTTGTGGGAGGCTGCCCTGAGAAACTGAGGGAAGCTGCACTTATTATTGAAGAGGCATACAGTCCTGAAGTTATAGACATTAACATGGGCTGCCCCGCAAGATGCATCACAGGAGCTGGCTGCGGCTCAGCTCTCCTCAATTCTCCGGAACTTATCTATGCAATAATCTCAGAGCTTACAGATGCCCTGAAGACACCTGTCAGCGCAAAGATCCGCCTCCTTGGGAGAGAGGAAAAAACTCTTGAAATTGCCCGCCTGATAGAAAAAGCAGGGGCTTCGGCCCTGACCGTGCACGGCAGAACAGCAACACAGATGTACTCAGGCAGCTCGAACCTTATAGAAATAAAGGCCGTCAAAAATGAGCTTTCGATTCCCGTTATTGCAAACGGGGACATAAGGGATGAGGAGTCGGCAGAAAGAACTCTGGAACTGACAGGCTGTGACGGGCTTATGATAGGTCGCGCAGCAATGGGAAACCCTTTTATTTTCAGAAGGATCAGGCACTACCTGGAAACCGGTGAAAAACTTGAAGCGAATGAGCAGTCCCGGCAACTGGAGGATTTTGAAAAATATATTGCCCTCCTTGAGGAACACAACCTGCTCTCATCCATAAACCTCAGGACGCACGCACACTGGTTTACCAAAGGACTGCCCGGCTCGCGGCAGGTCAGGGAAAAAATGAATGGTTTGACGGATGGAAAGGCCATAACTGAACTGATGAGAAGTTCCTGCCAGAAAAAATATTAAAAGATCTTATCTTTTTAGAAATGAACATTGTTTACAACAGTATTAGTAAAAAACATGGTTAGGAGACATGTTAACCGGTGAAAAATAATAATAAAACATCTAAAAAATAATTAGGAGTTAGAAGTATATATAAACAATTTTTCGACTTTCACCGAAAAACTAATAATAATCTACACAATTATCCATGAACTATCAGGCACAAAACGGCGTAAACATATAATTGAAAATATATTACACTCGAGATACCTATGATCCATTAATTATGAATACTTTCAGGTTAACAATTTGCCGTCCAAAGTTTCGAATTACTGCAAATCTGCTTTTGCATATTGCAGTGGTGCCTGAAGAAAAAAACCAGATACGGACCCGTACAAGGGTAGGTACGGAGTTCCTAATCTGACAAGAATTAATAGAGATTAACATCAGGTTAACTCGATTAACAGCAGTGTGCCGACAACTAAATTATAAGGTGCCATACAGACTGCCGAAAACAACGAAAAATATTAGAAAAACATTAAATTAAAACCGCGTTTAGAAGGAGAATCCAGATGAAGGAAATCAGAATACACGGTCGAGGAGGCCAGGGTTCTGTTACTGCGGCTGAAATGATCTCCATTGCAGCTTTTGAAGACGGAAAATTCAGCCAGGCCTTCCCCGCTTTTGGGGTAGAGCGCAGAGGTGCCCCGGTGCAGGCATTCACCAGAATCAGTGATAGTCCTATCAGGCTCCGAAGCCAGATCTACGCCCCGGATTACGTTATTGTCCAGGATGCCACTCTGCTTGAAACCGTTGATGTTGCAAGCGGGATAAAAGATGATGGAGTCATCATAGTAAACACCACCGAAAAGCCGGAGAGCCTGAAACTTGACACAAAAGCCAGGGTTATGACCGTGGACGCCACAAAGGTGGCAATGGACATCATAGGCCTCCCTATTGTGAACACTGTCCTCCTGGGAGCTTTTGCAGGCGCGACCGGAGAGATCAATGTGGAATCCATTAAGAAAGCCGTAAGGGACCGCTTTTCCGGCAAAGTAGCCGAAAAGAACTCACAGGCTATCCAGAAAGCCTATGAGCTTATCAGGAGGAGAGAAGCATGAAGATCCCAATAGGAGGAGTTTGTGAACCGGGATCAACCCTGGTAAACAAAACCGGAGGCTGGAGAAACTTCCGTCCCGTATATATTTACGAAAAATGTACCAAATGCGGAATCTGCGAGATTGTGTGCCCTGACATGTCAATCCATCTCAAAGAAGACGGCTTTTTCGAATACAACTACGACTACTGCAAGGGATGCGGCATCTGCGCAAATGAATGCCCTGCAGATGCAATTGAAATGATTCTGGAGGAGAAATAATGCCGCTCAATTCAGCTGACAAGGCCAAAATGGTCGTCGTGGAAGGCTCCTACGCAGTTGCCCATGCAGCAAAGGTCTCCCGTCCAAATGTGATTTCCGCTTATCCTATCACCCCTCAGACCCATATCGTTGAGGACTTATCTCAGTTTATAGCAGACGGGGAAATCCCGAACTGTGAATACATCAACGTGGAATCCGAATTCTCGGCAATTTCTGCCCTTGTGGGAGCAGCAGCTGTCGGAGCAAGGACATATTCCGCAACCACCTCCCAGGGGCTTTTGCTCATGCACGAGGTACTCTTCAACGCCGCAGGAATGAGGATGCCCATCATCATGACCGTGGCAAACAGAGCAGTCAGCGCCCCGATCAATATCTGGAACGATCACCAGGATGCAATTTCCCAGAGGGATACTGGCTGGCTCCAGCTCTATGCCGAGGATGTCCAGGAAGCAGCAGACATGATCCCTCAGATCTTCAAGATCGCAGAGGACAAAGATGTGCTCCTGCCGGGCATGGCCTGTATGGACGGGTTTATCCTCTCCCACGTCTACGAACCCGTGGTGCTGCTTGAGCAGGACCTTACCGACGAGTTCCTGCCCAAATATGAGCCGGAATATGTGCTTGACCCCAAAAACCCGATGACCTTCGGAGCCTTTGCAGACCCCTCGACTTACACCGAATTCAGATACCTGCAGGAAAAGGCAATGCAGGCGGCCCTTCCGAAGATCGAGGCTGTTTCCAAGGAATTCGCAGAGATCTTTGGCAGGGATCACGGAGGCCTTATCGACGGTTACCAGCTTGAAGATGCTGAAGTTGTAATCATGGCCATGGGCTCCCTTGTGGGCACCCTCAAGGATGTAGTTGACGAGTACAGGGCAAAGGGCGAGAAGATCGGTATCCTGAAAGTCAGGTCCTTCAGGCCCTTCCCGAAGATGCAGATAAGAAAGGCACTGGCAAAAGCCAATGTTGTGGTCGTGCTCGACAAGAACATCTCCCTCGGAACCAACGAAGGTGCCCTCTTTACCGAGACCAAGGGCTGCATGTACAACAGCAGGTGCGATATCCCGATTATCGGCTACACCTTAAACCATGGCGGCCGAGATGTACGCATGGAGCTTGTCAGCAAGATCATAGAAGAAGCCAAGAAAGTCGCAAAGGACGGAATTACGGTTGAAAGCCAGTTTGCTGATGTCAGGGAGGAATTGCTATGAGTAAACCCGCACCAAAAACCTACCTTGCTCCGGGACACAGGGGCTGTGCAGGCTGCTGTGACGCCCTTGCCGCAAAGTTCATGCTTATGGGCGCAGGCTCGGACTGCATCATCATTAACCCAACAGGCTGCCTGGAAGTTATGACTACACCCTTCCCGGAATCTGCCTGGCAGGTCCCGTGGATACACTCCCTCTTCGAAAACGGAGGCGCAGTGGCATCAGGTGTCGAGGCAGCTCTTAAGGCCCTCGGCAGGAAAGGAAACACCAAGGTCATCGGAGTCGGCGGCGACGGCTCGACAATGGACATAGGGATTCGGTCCCTTTCAGGCGCTTTTGAGCGGGGCCACGACCTCACCTACGTCTGTGTAGACAACGAAGCCTACATGAACACCGGGATCCAGAGAAGCTCCGGAACCCCCTTCGACGCTTCCACAACGACAAGCCCTGCAGGCAAAGTCTCCTTTGGAAACCAGCGCCCGAAGAAGGACATGCCCGCTATCATGGTAGCCCACGGTTCTCCGTACGTGGCCACAACCTCAATCGGATTCCCGCGGGACATGATCAGGAAAGTCAAGAAAGCCACCGAAACTGTGGGCCCGACCTACATCCACGCCCACGCTCCCTGTCCAACTGGCTGGGGTTTTGACGGCTCCAAGACCATCGAACTTGCAAAACTCGCAGTCGAAACCTGCCTCTGGCCGATGTACGAAATGGAAAACGGCGAGATCACCCAGGTCAGAAAAGTCAAGGACCCAAGGCCTGTCGAGGAATACCTCAGAGCCCAGAAGCGGTTCAAACACCTCTTCACCATGGAAGGCGGAGACAAAGAAATCGCAAAGATCCAGGCCGCTGCAGACTGGAACATAAAACACTACGGACTTCAGTAAAAACTGAAGTTCTACTTTTTTATTTTACTTTTATTTTTTTTATTGAGTTTTTTTAATCTTTTTGATTTTTTAGATCATCAGGGTATGATTTCTGGATGTTACTTTTTTGATTCGACCCCCCTTTAATCATCCCAAGTTTAGTCAAGAATGATTATTTAAAAGGAAACGTTCGTCTTTTTTTCAGGTTTTTTGCCTTATAAGGGGAGAGATATTGCTGAGCTGTGTCAAAATTTTAAAAACTAAAATCATAAACATCATTTGAAAAAAAATTGATTTTTTCCTCCATGACAATGTGAATTAAATAAAGATTAGATAAAGAGTTTTTAAGATCGAAAAAAAGAAACATTCAAAAAAAATAGAATGGAAAAAACATTTAAAAGCTCTTAAAAAGCAAAAATAAAGCTTTAAAATCCTAAAAAACAGACTAAATTATATCAAATATTTTAGATCTAAAATTATATATTACAAGGTATCTTATAATTAATATTGTCATTAGTATTGTACAATAAAATACAATAAGTCTGACGATTAAAGATTCAATGGGAAGGGAAAAAAGAATAAGAAATTAGAATTTGTTTAACTTTGGTTTTACTGTTCAAAAAAATGATTTTCTAAACTTATTTAGTCTCAACATTATTTCCAAAATTTATTCAATAAGGAGTGAGGAATTAAAAACTGGTGTTTGTCCAGCTTAGATTATCTTTTCGACAAATGTTGATTTTTTTGAGATTAATTCTAAATATAGATTCAAATTTTGAGAAGAAAATCTGGAAGTGAATAAATGAGAAAGAATATTACAAGCTTTGTGGGGATGACCATGCTATCCATCAACCATTGGATGAGAAAAAACAGGATATATTCGCTCTTTTCGCTGATGTTTTCAGTGATGCTGATCATGTCCAATGCGGCACCATTTATGCAAGTCGCATCGGCAACCGCATCCTCCGACCAACTGGAAACCGAATCTGACAGTGAAACAGCACCTATAAAAGTAACTTCGGCTTGCGAACCCGGTCCGGCATATAGAATAGAAAAGTGCATTACAGACGTAAATTGCGGTGGATCGAAAGCCAGTGTAAAAAAGGCAGGAGATATCATAACCTACCGGATAACAGTGACTAACACCGGAGATGTCGACCTGACAAATGTAACTGTCACAGACAAGTTAATTGAAACTCTAACAGGGCCAACAAAGTCAAAGGATGCCGATGGAGTTCTGGATGCAGGAGAGATATGGACATATACCGGCAGCTACACGGTAACGCAGGAAGACATAGACACCAACGGGGGATGTGATGGATACATCGATAACGTCGCAATGGTAGACTGTGATCAGCTGGAGCCAAAATGTGACAGTGCCAGGGTACTGATAGAAGCATCCACAGGAGATGATTCGACAGGAGATGATTCAACAGGAGATGATTCAACAGGAGATGATTCGACTGGAGATGATTCAACAGGAGATGATTCGACAGAAGGGAACCCGGATTATTTTATATACAAATCAATAATCGGAGCTGATGAAGCCGGAGATAGTATAGTCAACAAAGCTGGAGACATAATAGAATATCAGATAATGGTGAAGAATGAAGGCAGCGCGAACCTAACAGGAGTTTCAGTAAGTGACCCGATGATTACATTGACAGGGCCGACTGGAGACGATGTTGACTCAGGAGTGTTGAATCCGGGAGAGACATGGAAATTCTTCGGAAACTATACGTTAACCCAGGACGATATTAACAGTAACGGTGGTGGGGACGGATTTATCGAAAATACGGCAATAGTAAGTTGCAACGAAATTCCTGATGAAAGCAGCAGTGTACAACAACTGATCGTCCTTAGCTCAGCCGATAGTGATAGCAGTGGTGATACTCGTAGCGCCCACCACAGTAATGGTGGCACTGGTCACGCCCGTATCATCTCTAAACCTACCAAAAACGTTGAAGTGAACGAAACTACATGGAAAGAAACTGACACTGAAACGCAGCTTGGACCTGATATTAAAAACTTTGAACAAAACACTGAAAGTGCCGAAGCAGATGTTGAAAAGGAACCAGAGCAGGAAAGCGCAGGTATACCTGGGTTTGAAATCGTTTATGGTGCAGTCGGACTACTTGCTGCAATATTCCTGTATAGAAGGAAGTAAAAACAAAGCGAATCAGATAAAAAAGCATTAAAAGAGAACTAGGCTTAGAAAAAAATTAGATGAGGGAATTAAGCCTTCATCTAATTGTACATTTTTATTCTCGGCTCAAGAAAAGATATGCAAGAAATGTGCTGTCTGTTTTGGTCCATTTCAAAGAGCAGCAAGCGAGGAAAAACGAGGGATTGTTAGAGGCGTTAGAGGCGTTAAACCGTTAAAAAACAAAGACATATAACTACTTTCGAAACTAACTAAACCTAAAAAAGATTTATACATCGAATGGTATAGGCATCTGTTTTGTAATGCCGTTTTTTAAGCACCATTTTTCAAAGATTCCGTTTTGTGCCGTTTTTAAGGGATATCGTTTTTCAGGATATCGTTTTTCAAGACACCGTTTTTTAGGATATCGTTTTTCAAGACACCGTTTTTTAGGATATCGTTTTTCAAGATACCGTTTTTTAGGATATCGTTTTTCAAGACACCGTTTTTTAGGATATCGTTTTTCAAGACACCGTTTTTTAGGATATCGTTTTTTCACAGATGCCTTGTACGCCAAATATCTTTTCCTAAATATAAGACTACGGATGTACTGAAAATTGGATATAAGTCTCCAGAGGTACTGTAAATTAATCAGAAAGTATGAAACTAAAATCAAAAACAGAAGAGCTTGTGTATATTTTTCAAAATTTTTAAGTGGATCTTAGCTCCTTAAAAAGATTTAGATTTAGATCAATTTTAAATTTACAAAGCATGGATTTTACAAAGCTCAGGTTTGTAAAACCTATCTTTTACAAAATTTTAGACGTTGGCAAAAAGAGAAGAAGTGTAGAAGTGAAATTGAATCGAAAAAAAATAGAAAAAAGTAAGCTGCCTGAGGATTAAATGTCAACTAAGGGCAGCTGCCTTCTAAGGTCTGGCAAATAACCTTCTCTGTGAAGGGCAATCTTATAATCACTTATTGCTCTGCATACCCTGTGTGTATATTTTATGCAGTCGGTACCAACTTCACCTTTAAACAGCAGCTTTTCTGTCTTTTCTATGAATTCCGGATAGGTAAATAACAGTTCTTCTTTGGTGTGCAGGAAAAGAGCTGTAAAGTCCCTGTGGATACCCATGCTTCTTTTAAGCAGCTCAACGTTGAGGTGACCCTCAGAGAGGTAGCTGTTGAATTTCACAAACGTATAAAAGTCTGCGATGTTCTGATTTAAGGAGTTTAGGATTGAATATAGCACATTATCGGTTTCCGGAAGGAGGATATCCGGAAGATTGAGGTTTTCGCCATCAAATGTTTCGTTTTCTTCAATATTTTGATCCCGGGTTGTTTCACGGTCCATTTTATCACCCTGGTATGACGTTTATATTTAAGGGTTTATATTTTAATAGGTGGATCTGGCTATTTCCGCTTTATAGCAACGGAACCAGTCTTTTACCTTTTAGAGGTGGCTTTCGGATACACCTGCTGGCTTGTTATGGAGGTGGCATAAGTTTATCAGTTGAAGTGCATCCAAGTACTATATGCCCTGTGCAGGCTGCCTTAACCTGCTACAAGTGCATCGCTTCCCCACTAGAAGCGGCTTTGTGGCATTTCACATGGAGCTTTGGACTCCGTTTTTGAATTCCATTTTGGACTCCGTTTTTCCATTACCAATTAACTCCAGAGATGCTGATCTTGCAGTTCTGATCCTGAAGTCGTATAAAATAAACTTGATTTAACAATTAGGCTTCTTGCATTTTACCATATATAAAATTATGTCTTAATAAAACTAACGAAATATAATTTTATAGTTGGTTGCAGTTAGTTCTGCGAAAAGAAAGTTGGAAAGTGCAGAATATACTGAAAGATGATAGAATATATATCTGAGCCTCATGCCCGAGTCCTGTACATTAGAATTAATCTCAGAAAAAATTTATTTTTGAACCTTAATTTATTTTTGAACCTTAATTTATTTTTGAACTTTTAGTGAACAGTCAGACATGTTCACTAAATACACTTATAATAGAGGTGCCGACAAGTTCAAAAAACCTTTAAAAAACAACGGCATGTTTTCAGCTCTTCGAAACATGCCTGCTCTCGAGTATATCCATCCCGAAAGCTACAAACCCATATACAAAGCTCAGTACAAGAATAATAGTGGCTCCCGATGGAACATCCAGAGCATATGAAAGGCCTATTCCGGTAACACTGATCACGATCCCGAAGACAATGGAGATAAGCATCATCCGCTTCAGGTTATTGGTGAATTTGCGGCTCAGAGTAGCAGGAATGGTCAGAAGGGCGATCACAAGGATAATTCCCACGACTTTGATAAGGACAACAATTGTAAGGGCAATAATACAGAGCAGGAGAAGGTAGAGCTTTTCGGTAGGGACACCCTGTACAGTTGTGAACTCTTCGTCAAAGCATAAAGAGAGAAATTCCTTATAGAACAGATAGACCGCACCCACTATGACGATATCAAGAACCAGCATCAGGTATAGGTCAAGCCGGGGAACCGTAAGGATATTTCCAAAGAGGTAGGTCATCAGGTCAGGGGCATATCCGGGAGTAAGATAGACAAAAATAACTCCCAGAGCCATTCCAAGAGACCAGAGAATGCCTATTGCACTGTCTTCCGGGATTTTAGATTTCTTGCTTACGATGCCCATGACAAGAGCGGAAAGCAAGCTGAAAGGAAGAACTCCGAACATGGGGTTTATCCCTAAATAATAACCAAGCCCGACCCCTCCGAAAGAGGCATGGGCAATCCCACCGCTGATGAAGACGATCTTTTTGACGACAACGTAGGCGCCTATGATTCCGCAGGCAACGCTTGCAAGAATTGCGGCTATAAGGGCGTTCTGTATAAAAGTATATTGCAGAAGATCAAACATTTTTTATTTCTCCTTGAGAGACTTTTTTCGAACCCAATCTTGATCTTCAGGAACTCCCTTTGTGCCTTTCCAGCACTCTGTGGGGCACTCCATGAGCAATTAGTTCGACAGGGCACTGGTAGGTGGCTTCCAGGTCCTCAACCGAGATTTCTCTTGAGTTATGGTAGTGAAGCGTGCGGTTCAGGCAGGCTATCCTGTCCACATAGACAGAAACTGCACTGAGGTCATGTGTGACCATAATGACTGCCATTTCCTGCTTGAGCCTGTCCAGGAGTCGGTAGAGTTCATCCTGCATGTGAGGATCAAGCCCGGTATTGGGTTCGTCAAGAAGCAGGAGTTTAGGGTTCGTTGCAAGAGCACGGGCAATAAAAACCCTCTGCCGCTGCCCACCCGAGAGCTGGCCTATCTGCCGGTCCTTAAGGTCGAACATTTCCACTGTTTTCAGAGCCTCTTCAGCAGCCTTTTTGTCCTCGTCACTGTACTTTTTCAGAAAACCCGTATGGCTCATCCTGCCTGTCAGGACGACTTCCCAGACACTGATCGGAAAATCAAAGTCAAAACCTTTGTACTGAGGGACATACCCTACAAGGTCTCTGCTTTTTTCCGGAGGCTTCCCAAAGAGTTTCACGCTGCCTTTATAGGGCTTCAAAAGCCCAAGGAGCACTTTGAGAAATGTGGTCTTTCCCCCACCATTGGGTCCAATAATCCCAAGCAACCCATTGGGCTCTTTTAATTCCAGACTTACGGCCTCAAGGATTGTCTGGTTTCCGTAGCGGACCCAGACATCCTCTAGCTCTATAACCTTCTCCATTACCCTTCCTTCAGACTATCGTTTTTATCTTATCCCGAATTATGTTCTTTTTATATTTAGCTATAGAACCTGAATACTGATTTTACACAAGGTTTCTGGCAAAGACATCGGACACGTTGTCCATGTTTGCAATGTAATCCTTTGCAAGAGGGTCAACAGCCACAACTTCGCCGCCAATTTCTTGGGCTACAACTTCCGCACTCCGCGGGCTGAACTGAGACTGGACAAAGATAACCTTGACCTTCTTTTCCTTTGCAAGATCTATGAGCTTCGCGAGATCCCGCGCACTCGGCTCTTTTCCTTCAACCTCAACAGGAATCATAGTAAGCCCGTAATCTGCGGCAAAATATCCCCAGGATGGATGATAAACCATGAAATTTCTTTCCTCGCTTCCTTCCAGCTTTTCCCGAATCCTCGCATCCAGAGCATCCAGCTCTTCAAGGTAAGCATCTCTATTTTGAGTATAGTAAGCTTTGTTTTCAGGGTCTAGTTCCACAAGGCCTTCATAAATATCTTCGACCATCATTTTTGCGTTTGCAGGAGATGTCCAGATGTGGGGATCCAGTCCTTCATGATCCTCATCGCTTTCTTCTTTGTTCCCGGCTTCAAGCTCTTCATCATGTTTCTCAAGCTCTCTCAGTTCGAGCCCTTTGGAGCAATTTACAATCAGAGTGCCACTATTCATGGTCTCGAATTTGTCAATCCAGACTTTCTCAAAGGGCATACCAACCCCGACTGTCACTAACATGCTGGCTTTGCTAATTTCCTGGACTTCCCTTGGAGAAAGTTCATAGGTATGAGGATCTGCTCCGGGAGGGATAATGACAACGGTTTTTACTTTATCTCCTCCGACTTTTTCTACAAATTCAGCCAGGGGAACAACACTTACGGCAACTGTTGTGGGCTCGTCCGTTCCTGACATTTCAGTTTCCTGTTCTTTAGTCTTATTATCTCCGGAATCGCCGGCATCTGTACACCCACTGATAAAAATGCTCAGACCAACAATCAAAAGTACTAATATAGGTATGATTTTTAATTTCATAATTGAGCTCCTGTTTTTTCACTTTCATTTTTACTTCATTGCTTCAATCAGTTTCATTTCTGGAAGGGACTGATATAAGACTGAAATAAGACTGAAATAAGGATGAAATAAGGATGAAATAAGGATGAAATAAGGATGAAATAAGGATGAAATAAGGATGAAATAAGGATGAAATAAGGATGAAATAAGGATGAAATAAGGATGAAATAAGGAAGATAAATTTGGGATATACCCAATAATTTAACTCATATACAAGATTTCTTGGGGTTAACCCAACTTTATCTCAAAACCGGATCAAAGGCTTTATTCAACTCCCCATTCATGCTGGCAATTAATGACAATGCTCCTCATGAAAGCATTTCTCGTGGCTTATTTCTCCGCATACACCGACCATCGGATGACCCATTGAGTTGCAGATTTTGTTTACCGCATCCCTGGAAACAAAAGCTTCAAAGCGAGAAACCTCAGCACATGCATCCTCTGTCGAAAGGCCGTAATGAGTAAAGAGAAGACTCAAAATCCTGTGTCTCCGGACAAGAAATTCTGCATATGCCTTTCCCATTTCTGTCAGATCCACACCCCTGTATGGAACATGGTTCAGGTAGCCAGCAGTTGCAAGTTCAGTTAAGGTCTTGCTTATTGTTGAAGGGTCGACCTGCAGGCAGGAGGAAATTTCAGTAGTTTTTACAGTGCCTCTTTTTTCAAAAATAAACTTGAGGTAATCTGCCTTTCTCGGAGAGAGCTCAAGGCCCGTAAAATCAGGATAATTTTGCTCATTCATATAGATAAATATAAAAAACTGGTATTTATTGTTTGTCATGTACCAAATTACAAATATATATTTGTAGTATATCAAACTTAGAGCTCACCGGAATATACCTCCGGTAAAAAATGAAAGGCATTAAAATCGAAGGAATTAGGTTCCAGTATAAAAAACCGGCAAGTATGAAAAACTCAGTAAGTATAAAAAACATAAAAAATATGAAAGAACCGGCAAGAATAGAAATCTAGCAGGTATGAAACTAGCGAAACTAGCAGGTATGAGAAAATTCAGTAGAAGAAAACATACACGCCGGAAACCAGCAGGAAACTTACCACGCCCATCAGAGCGCCCCCGAGAGTATTTGCCCTGAAAACCTCGGAGGGTTCAAGTTCTGCCAGTTCTCCGAAAATCCAGAAGAATGGATCATTGACATGCGAAATCACGAAAGTACCTGACGCCATTGCAAGGATCAGAATCTCCGCAGGAAGCCCAAGTTCCGGAACCAGAGGAAGCAAAAGGGATGGCGCAACAAGCATTGTTACAACCCTTGACCCCTGCACGGTTTGAAGGGCTGCTGCAACAAGAAAAGGAACAAGGATGTGAGGAAGGTTAATCTGCAGGAAAAACCTGCCAAGGGCTTCTCCTGCTCCTGTCATGGCAAGAGTTGCACCAAGAGCTCCTCCCCCACACAGGTCAAGAAGGACAACACCACTTCTCCTTACGGCTTTTTCAACCAGGGTCCTGACCATTTCCAACCCCAGCGCCCGGCTGGAAAAAATGGAGAGAAGAACTCCTATAAGGAGGGCAACATTTGGGTTTCCCAGAAAAGAAAACAGAAGAGGGGGATGCTCAAAGCCAGCCTGGAAAAGGATAAGAAGCAAAGGAAGAAAGATTGGTGCATAAGCTTCAAGCCTGCCTGACTTTCCAGTATCTCTTCCCTGCACTCCATCTTTCCTTTGTACTCCATCTTTCCTTTGTACTCCATCTTTCCTTTGTACTCCATCTTTTCTCTGCACTTCGATACCTTTTTCCTGCATTACTCCTGTCTTCTTCTTTTGTGGAGTTTCTGTAATTTCTGTAAATTCTGGTTGAGCTTGTCCCTGATTATCGTGTTCGGAAACTCTGGCGGTTTCAGTCTTCCCCAATCTTCTGGCGTAGAGATAACCTGCAGTAGAAGTAGGAACAGCGATAAAAAATCCCAGAAGAATGAGTGAGTCCGTATTTGCTGAAAGTTCTTCTGCTGCCGAAATAATTACAGGGGAAGGATATACCAGATTAAATGAGGCAACAGCCCCGAGTGCAAGTGCAGTTGCAGTGGAAATGGGGGGGTAATTAAGCTTGGTAGCCAACTCTTTTGCTATCGGAATAAAGATGACATAGGCAAGGATATAGCACATCATTGGCACGGAAAAAAGAAAACCAAGAATGTTCAGGGCAAGCAGGGGATTTCTGGAAAAACGCATAATGTCAGAAGCTATTAAAGACATTCCACCACTCTTCTGGAGCAGAAGTCCGATGATACTACCACTGGTGATAATGATAGCAAAACGGGAAAAAACATTACCAAGTCCCTTCGTTACCGCTTCAACTGCCCCCATAGGTTCTCCTGCAAGCACTCCTATGAAAAGAGATACAAAGACAAGGCTAAGGAAAGGGTGAAGCCTGAGTTTTGCTGTAAGAAGCAGTATGGCTATAAGGGCGAAAAGGAAAATAAGGACAGGGTGCATATTCGTTGAAATTTATTCTGAAGCTATAAATCACTTCTGAAATCATAAAATTCTTCTGAAATCATAAAATTCTTCTGAAATCATAAAATTCTTCTGAAATCATAAAATTCTTCTGAAATCATAAACAAGGAATTATCGACAATAGATAGTATTCATCAGTCAGATCTTAAGGATAAATTTTTAAATATCCCCTTCAGGAAATTGCTCAAAAGAATGAGAGGAAGAGGAAGAAGAAAGCTGGCTGAGTTCGTCAATTTCCTCTTCTCCAAGTACCCTTGCAAGGTTCAGGAGGATAAGAAGCCTGTTCCCTTTTTTCCCGACTCCGATCAGATATTCTGCATTAATTTTCGATTTAATCATATCTGGAGTCGGTTCAACAGAAGTAATAGGCAGTTTCAACACCCCACTTACGGAGTTTACAAGCATTCCTATAATTGTATCCCTGACTTCCACTATAATAATTCTGGACAGACTGTCCCTTTCTTTGGAGCTGAAACCAAGGCGCCTGTTGAGATCTATTACTACGATAATTTTTCCTCGCAGGTTAATTAGTCCCTTTATACATTCCGGCGCCTGAGGAACGCGAGTGATTTTTGAAACCGGGATGATCTCGGAGACCTGCATGATATTGACTCCGAATTCTTCTCCTGACAGTTCAAAAACCACTAACTGAAGCGATTCTTCTGGAAGTGTAGGATCTTCCTTTATTGCTGTTTCCTCAAACATTTTAATCCCTCAGGCCAATTTAAGGATTTTAACCCTCTATATTTAGCCAACCGTATTTAGCTAACCGTACTTTAGTCAGCAATATTTAGCCAGCCGTATTTAGTCAGCAATATTTAGCCAGCCGTATTTAGTCAGCAATATTTAGTCAGCAATATTCTCGGGCTCTCCTTTTGAATTGCCAAGCCTGAATTTTTCAGTGGCTTTTTTCATATTTTCCCCAAGCAAAGAGAGATCATTCGCCATGCTGGCAAGCTCAGACATTGAGGCACTCTGTTCTTCAAGAGCTGCGGCAGTTTCCTGGGTGCCTGCAGCGGACTGCTCCGATATAGAGGATATATCTTCCAGTGTAGAGGTAATTTCTTCAATGGATGCGGACTGTTCTTCTGTAGCAGCTGCAACGTCTTCTATCATATTTGTGATTTCATTGATTGTGGAGACGATTCCGGTAACCATCTCAACCTCTTCACTAACCGATACTGAGCCGTTCTTCACATTCTTTTTACTTGCTTCTATGCTTTCCACTGTATCACTGATACTCTCCCGGATCTCATCAATCAGCCTGGAAATATTTTTGGCTGCGCTTCCGGATTCTTCGGCAAGTTTACGGACTTCATCGGCTACAACAGAGAATCCTCTGCCGTGTTCGCCTGCCCTTGCAGCTTCAATTGCGGCATTCAGTGCAAGCATATTGGTCTGGTCTGCAATTCTGGTTATCAGCGTTATGATCTCATTGATCTGCTGAGACTTGGAGTCAAGTTCCTTGATAACAACTTCAGTTTCATCAACAGAAGAACTGATAAGATTCATCTTAAACAGGACATCTCTGGAAACGTTTCCGATATTACGAACGGTATCATTCACCAGATTTGTACTTTTAGAAACTTTCTGGGTGTTATCCGCAACTTCCTGGATATTGTGGGTCATATCCTGCATTGCATGAGTTATATCAACAATTTTTGTACTCTGCATCTCTGCCCCGTTAGAGATTTCAGCTGCGGTTTCTGAAATTCTCCTTGATGCAGATGCCACTTCTTCGGAAGAGGCAGATATTTCTTCCGAAAGTGTGGCAAGGCGCAGTGAACCTCCCTGAATTTCTTTAATCAAGCTGCGCAGGTTTTCAACCATTGCTTTAAAAGCCTCTGAAAGCTGGAAGATCTCGCTTCTCGAGGAACCTTTAATATCAACATCAAGATCTCCTCCAGAGATCCTGTCAGCAGCTTCAAGCAATTCGTAGATAGGCTTTCTGTAGATGTTCAAAATCACAAAAACAAGGAAAGCACCAATAAGCATTGAAAGAAAAGTGACCAGAAATATCTTATTTATAGAGTTCACGATCAGTGTATCCAGTTTTACTTTCTGGTCAGCACTGGCAGCTGTAGCTACTTCTCCAACCTGCGCAGCTATATCTGTCATATTTGCCTCTTCGATCGCTTTTCTTTCTTCCAGAGCTTTAAACCGCTCGAAATCATCCTGGAAATTTTCCGCACTTGTAAGTATTTCCTTTCCTGCAGCAATATTTTCCGGCCTTTCCATTCGTCCGTTCAAGTCTGTAGAAAGTTCAATAATCTCTTCCATAAAAGTATCAAACTTATCTGCATATTGCTGATCAGGACTCATAGCATAATTTCGATACTCGTTTCTGGCTTTCATTGTCAATACAATGATCCTCTGAGCGCTCTCGGCGTTGGAGAACTTTTTCTCGAGAGTTTCATTTGAATAGCCCTTCTCGAACTCTTCTCTGTACTGAGTCATCTGATTTTTAGAAAGCTCATCTGCGTTTTTTAGTAGAGTTTCACTATATATTGTCAGATTGTCTCTCACATATGCCTGTTCGTCATCTGCTTCAACATATCTGTCAAAAGCTTCCCTGAAATCGCTGGAAGCTGCAAGAACTAAATCCATCCGGTCGCGGTTCGCAGGATCAATATAGCCTATGTATATTTCTTTGGATATCGCTGCCTGTGTGGGCACAAGGTTAAGATGGGAATAAACTTCTTCTTTGTAAGCAGGATCGCCGTGAATAATGTAGCTTTCCTCTGCTTGCAGGGCGCCCTGCATATTATTCATGATAAAAGTCATATTCTGGATAGCACGGCTCTTCTCCTCGACTTCGTTCATGCCTTGATAACCCGTATAACCTACAAAAAAGATCAAAACGAGGAGAAGGGCAAATCCTATCACCACATGCCCCATCTTTGTGCTTTTGTACATCTTTTTCACCCGTGATTCCAGCTTCTTCGCCTTTGCGCCCTTTCTCTCCTGCAACCGAACTATAAAGGTCTTTATCCAGATTTCCCAACTAGTGCTCAATATAGATTATTTAAGAATTCATAAATTTCCTGATTCTTGAAAAGAGTAAGAACCTCAAATAATAGGAGAATTGGAGGTTCGGCATTCATCAAGAATACTCCTTCTGGAGATATTACTCAGGAAAATTCAGTGAAGAACTCGTTACTGTAAGGAACTCTTTGACCTGCGATCCAAAAATATCAAAATTTATGGGTTTGGAAAGGACAGCATGACATCCGGCTTTTAGGAATTCCTGTTCACTTTCAGGATCACAATGTCCTGTGACAGCAACCACTTTTATGCTTCGTGTATCAGGGTTGCATTTTATCCGTTGAAGCAGTTCAAGTCCATGCATCTTTGGAAGTTCCATATCCATCAGTACAAGATCAACTTTGACCTTACTGAGAACTTCCAGTGCTTCAAAGCCGTTTTTTGCCTTCTTCGGATCATATCCGCATGATTTCAGAAGGTCAGCTTCAATGACAAGGTTAAGCAGGTTATCCTCAACGATCAGGATTTCAGGCATTTGATCAACTCCTGTGCTTGCTTAAGAATTCTCTGAACGATATCCTTCCTCTGAACGATATCCTTCTTACAGAGATGCTATTCTTACAGAGATATCGTTCTTATAGGGGGTTATTTTGTGAAACGAATTTTACTGGTGGGAACAGATAAACGGCTTAATTATATGGAATATTTTATCCTCACTTATCTTAGAAAAAATTCTATTAAATACCCTGATAAATTTTCTATCGCAAGCAAATTTCCATTATATATTACATTTCTGAACATAATTTGTAAGATTTGAAGGCAAATCGGTTGGAATTTGCAGGCTGGCACTCAAACACTTACAACTAAATTTTAACACCAAATAAGTGGATTTCAGTGACAAAAAGAAGACATTCAGTTCCCAGTGTTGATCCTTTACATAA
Source organism: Methanosarcina sp. 2.H.A.1B.4 (assembly GCF_000979385.1). Classification (NCBI taxonomy): domain Archaea; kingdom Methanobacteriati; phylum Methanobacteriota; class Methanomicrobia; order Methanosarcinales; family Methanosarcinaceae; genus Methanosarcina; species Methanosarcina sp. 2.H.A.1B.4. Next base: position 7,967 of record NZ_JJOV01000004.1, on the reverse strand, counting down.
CGATATAGCAGATAGCAGTAAATTCCCCGACTTAATAAAGATAGTATGAATTCCCGTAGAATATAAAGTTATTTATTAATATTTATACCACTGTTTTAATATATAAAGTGAGGATGAAAACATTTTATATTATATTGATGTGTCTCCAGGAAAAGTTGATTCTACGCATGGTATGAAAACAAGCACCTTCAACCCTGTAGAAGTTATTCTATGCAGTAACAGACCCTGATAAATTTAAATAGGATTTTTAAAACTTAACAAACTTTTAGAAACTTTTTGTTAACATGCAACCATTCCAAAATAGAGACGGGTTTAAAGCTAGATAATTTGCGAAAGATAATTAAAAAAGTTTAATATAGCACGTCTCGCATATATTTTTTCATATTAACAAGAAAGACTTACGTTAGCAAAAAAACTTGCGTTAATCAATTGCGTTAACCTTATGTGTACTCTGACAAAAGTTATTTGATTAATAGCTTCAATCGGAATCCTTCAGTTGACTGCTTCAATAGGAATCCTTCAGTTGACTGCTTCAATAGGAATCCTTCAGTTGACTGCTTCAATAGAATTCATTATTATTCTGAAACTCTGAGTATTCTCAAAAATGAAATTAAGTGGTCAGATAACTTCAGGGTGGTTCCAAATATACAATCGAACAAATATCGTCACATAAGACATTGTCATAAAGATATTGTCACTCACTTAATAAAAAATAAAAGAAGGCAAATAGATGGCAAGAGTAATGATCGTGGACGATGCCGAATTTATGCGGATGGTAATCAGAGACATTCTTTTAAAGCACGGACACGAGGTGGTTGCTGAGGTAGGTGATGGAGAAGAAGCAATTCAGACATACCTAGAGGTAAAACCTGACCTTGTGCTAATGGACATAATAATGCCAGATATGGATGGGAAAGAGGCATTGCAAAAACTTCTTTTAATGGACCCTGATGCAAAAGTGGTAATGTGCTCTTCTCTTGGGCAGCAGGCTCTGATAACGGAATCTATTAAAATAGGTGCCATGGGTTTCATAGTAAAACCTTTTGAGCCAGATGGCATGCTGGATGTAATCAAAAAAATTGCTGAGCCAAATTAACTGAAGAGCATTAAGTTAAGCATCCGATTCTAATTACATATCTGAATTTTAGATTAATTTTAGATTAATTTTAGATTAAATATCTAATTTATGGATTAAGCATTCAATTACCGGATTAAGTATTCAATTATTGGATTAAACAGTTAGTTTTTAGATTACGTAACTGAGTTCTGGATCAAGACAGAGTGAATCGAAATACTTGAGTTAAATAAAAACGAATTTTAAATAAACCGATTCAACAAAAAAGTGCTTGAGATGACTATCCGCGCACTCATAGTAGATGATTCTGCTTTAATTCGCAAGGTTCTTTCCGATATTCTCAAAGAAGACCCGAAGATAAGGGTTATCGGAACGGCAGTCAACGGAAATGACGGTCTTGAAAAAATCAAGAAACTTAGGCCCGATGTAGTACTTCTGGACAATGTAATGCCTGTTCTTGACGGTCTTAAGACTCTTTCCCGTATCATGAAAGAATATCCGACTCCAGTAATAATAGTGTCAGCTCTGGGGGAAAAAGCTGAAGAGATTACCCTTACAGCTTTTGAGTACGGAGCAGTGGATGTAATCGAAAAGCCCTCAGGTGTTCTCAGTCAGAGCATGCCTGAAATGGCAGAGGAAATTTGCAGGAAAGTCAGGACAGCTACAAAAGCTAACCTTAAAAACCTGGAGTGCATGCGAGATTTAGAACCCTGGAATCCGGAAAAAGGGGAGAAGAAAGGAGAAAAGAAAGGGGAAAAGAAAGAGGAGAAGAAAGAGGAGAAGAAAGGGGAGAAGAAAGAGGAGAAGAAAGATAACAGGCTCCGGGAGAAAGTAACCTCTGTGAGAAATATACTGGCGATAGGTGCGTCCACAGGAGGTCCACGGGCCCTGGAAAAACTTATAGGCTCACTTCCCGCTGAGATTCCAGCTGCAGTTCTTGTAGTACAGCACATGCCCCCGGGTTTTACAGCATCTCTTTCAAAAAGGCTTGATGAAAAGTCAGCTCTCAGGGTAAAAGAGGCACAGGAAGGGGATAGAGTAGAGGAAGGAACTGTGCTTATAGCCCCGGGTAATTATCATATGGAAATTGTACGAAATAAAGTAAACGGCCTTGAAGAAGAAGTAGTACATTTATCTTGCAGCCCTAAAGAACTGGGGTCCAGACCTTCAGTAAATGTCCTTTTCAGATCAGTTGCACCGGTTTATGGATCCAGAGTTATTTCCCTTGTCCTTACAGGAATGAACTGCGATGGAGCAGATGGAGCTGAAGAGATTAAAAAAATGGGGGGCAAAGTAATCGCAGAAGCCCGGAGTTCATGTGTGGTATACGGAATGCCCGGAGAAATAGTAAGGCGAAACCTGGCAGACCTCGTGCTCCCTCTGGACAGAATGGCTGAAGAAATTATCAGAATCGTAGAATGAAGTTAAAAATAGAATATCTTTTATTTACCGCAAGATTAGCCTGAAAAAGCGAATTAACCGGAAAAGTAAAAAGTAAAAATAAGACAAAAAACAAAGGAAAAAAGATAACGAGAGAGTAAAGAGAAAGTAAAGAGAAAGTAAAGAGAAAGTAAAGAGAAAGTAAAGAGAGATAAAAAATTTAAAACATTTCGGAAATCCGGGTACCTCTCAGGACTATAAAAGGCAGGGAAAATCATGGATATGTCAAAATATATAGGCATTTTCAGATCGGAATCTGAGAAAAATATAAAAGAGATCAGTGATTCCCTGCTGGAGCTCGAACAGGACCCTGAAAATATGGAGCAGATGAATGTAATGTTCCGTGCAGCCCATACTTTCAAAGGCATGGCTGCGACCATGGGGTTCAAGCAGATTGTCGAACTAACACATGAAATGGAAAGCCTTATTGACAGGTTCCGTACGGGAAGGCTAACCCTTGATTCTTCTTTAATTGATATCATCTTCGAATGTCTGGATGCTCTGGAGGGACTTGTTGAAAATGTATGCAAGGGCATGGAAAGTAAAACCGTAGAGAGAAAAAACGATAGAAGTGAAGGTAATAAGTATTATCCTGATGCAGTAGAAGTCCTGAAAACTCTCAGGAATATAAATAATTCCTCAAAAGAAGTTCTCCCTCTAAAAAGTGAATTCGAGTCCTTTTCTGCAGACAAAAAGATAGAGGAAAAAATAGAGGAAAAAGTAGAGGAAAAAGAAGAAAGAGAAGAAGAAAGAGAAGAAGAAAAGAAACTCGAAAGTATAAATGAGGAACTAAAAGAAAAGAAAAGCTTTACTTACTCTGGACTGGATTTCAAAGTAAAAAATATGCAAAACTCAAGAATACAGGATTCAAAGATACAGGATTCAAAGATACAGGATTCAAAGATACTGGATTCAAAGATGCGGGATTCAAAGATACAGGATTCAAAGATACAGGATTCAAAGATACAGAATTCAAAGATACAGGATTCAAAGACACGGGTTACAAGGATACAGAGTTCAAGGATCAGCACGGAACAGTTAGATAAACTGATGAATCTTGTTGGTGAGCTCGTAATCAATCGAAGCAGGGTAAAAGAGCTTACGGGGGAATCGAAATCAAAGGATCTGGAGCTTGCACTTTCCGATTTTCAGAAGTTAACCAGGGAGCTTCAGGAAGAAGTGTTAGAGATCAGAATGATTCCTCTGGATCATATAACCAATATTTTTCCTAGAATGATAAGGGATCTTGCAAGGGCGCAAAATAAAAAAATTAACTTTATAATAAAAGGAAAAGAAATCAAGCTCGATAGAGCTATTATGGAAGAAATCGGAGACCCTCTGGTGCACCTGTTAAGAAACGCAGTGGACCATGGAATAGAAATTCCCGAGGAACGTGGGGAGCTTGGGAAAGAGGAAAGCGGCACTATAATGATTACAGCTTCAAAGCAGCAAAATTATGTTCTTATCAAAATAGAAGATAATGGAAGAGGAATAAGCACAGAAGAAATCCGGAAAGCTGCGTTGGAAAAAGGACTCATTTCAAGGGGGGAAGCTGAACAGCTTTCGGAAAGAGAAGCAATACAGCTAATTTTTGCACCGGGACTCAGTACTGCCAGCGCAGTCACAGATCTTTCAGGCAGAGGAATTGGAATGGATGTTGTAAAGAACCGGATTGAACGTCTGGGAGGGTCCGTAAAAGTAGAGTCAAACCCCGGATCCGGCTCGAAGTTCGAACTGAGGCTGCCCATAACAATCGCTCTTTATCAGGCTATGCTTGTAAAGGTCGGGGTGGAAAGATATGCGATTCCTTTCACCAGCATAATAAAAAGTATCTCAGTCAGGAAAGAAGAAGTCCGGCATATTAGGGGTGAAGAGGTTATTGTGATAGACGAAAAAGCGCTCCCTCTCCTGAGATTGCGTAAGTTGTTTCAATTGCCTGCTGTCCAGAAAGAAGAAAGTCTGATCATTGTTATAGTGGAAAAAGCCGGACGATATATAGGACTCGTTGTAGATTCACTGCTTGGAAAGCAGGAAGTGATTATAAAAAATTTTAAAAGCAGGCTGCTGGAAAAAACCCGGGGATTTGCAGGAGCAACAATTATGGGAGACGGGAGTGTCATTTTAATTCTTGATGTTAACTCCATAATCTGAAATCTTAATTCAAGGGACTAATAATGCCAGTAATAATCTTCAGCAAACGCCAGTAATAATCTTCAGCAGAGAAATTACAGGTGAAAAAGGAGTAAAAGGAAGTAAAAATGGGATAAAAATGAATGAAGAATAAAGGTGGAATAAACGTAAGTGAGGAAGGAATAAAAGGAAGAAAAAATGGGATAAAAGGAAATGAGGAGAGATTAAAAGGAAGTAAAAATGGGATAAAAGGAAATGAAGAGAGAGTAGAAGGAAGTAAAGATGGAATAAAAGCAAGTCGAGAAGCAGTAAAAGCAAGTCGAGAAGCAGTAAAAGTAAACGGAGAGAGAAGACAGATAGTTGAAGATAAAATAAAGGCGAGCAGAAATCTCGAGGAAGACCCGGGATTTGAACTATTAAAAAAAGTGATTACGGAAAGTACTGGTTTTAACTGTGAGCAATATAAAGAAGCCCATTTCAGGCGTAGAATTAACGTTCGGGTCAGAGCTACCAATTCAGAGAATTACGAAGAATACCTCAGGCTGCTGAAAAAGAACTCAGCAGAACATGAGAATCTCATTAAAACCCTTACCATAAACGTCAGTGAGTTTTTCCGAAACCCGGAAACCTTTGGAGTAATTGAAAAAGAAGTTATTCCCTTTCTGATAAAATCCAAATCAGATTCACTTGTAAAATCAATCCGTATCTGGAGTGCAGGCTGTGCAACAGGAGAAGAGGCCTATTCTCTTGCTATTTTGCTGCATAGAGTTCTTGGAAGAGACTTCGAGAAGTATAGAATAAGCATTATAGGTACTGATATTGACAATTTCAGCCTTGAAAAGGCCCGAAAAGGGGTTTACCGTGAAAATGTGCTTAAAAATGTGGATGCCAGTATAATAAAAAGCTATTTCGTACAGCAGGGGGAGACATACCAGGTTTCCAACCAGTTAAGAAGTATGATACGTTTTCAACGCCAGGATATGATATCAGAATCCTGTACAAACCATTTTGACCTTATAATCTGCCGAAACGTCATGATATACTTTAAAAAAGAAATTCAGGAACATTTGCAGCTTAATTTTCATAATGCATTGAACAGAGGAGGGTTCTTTGTGATAGGAAAAGCAGAAACACTGCTGGGAACCGCCTCAAACCGTTTTAAGCCTTACAATGCAAGAGAACGACTGTATATAAAAGAAACTTAGAATAATTAAAGAGATCTAAAAGACCTGAAAGACCTGAAAGACCTGAAAGACCTGAAAGACCTGAAAGACCTGAAGAGAATTAAAGGGGACATTCATGGAAAAGATAAGAAGCTTGAGCGAATTTGAATACGGAGCACTGAAAGAGATAGGAAACATAGGGATCGGAAACTCAGCTGTTTCTCTTTCCAGACTCGTAAACAGTCTTGTCTGTACCAGAGTTCTCGATACGAAGTTTGGATTAATCGAAAATATACCGAAAATAGCAGGCTTTTCAGAGTTACCGGTACTAGGTACATTAATGCGTATCAAAGATGATCTCAATGGTTATATCCTTGTCTTTTTTCCTGAAAACAGTGCAAGAAGTCTCTGCCTGACCCTCTCAGGTGAAGAAGAAAAAAGGGACCTGACAAATCCTATGAACCTGTCTTTAATTGAAGAAGTTAGCCATATCCTGGCAGGAACCTACATAACTTCCCTTGCGAAATTTTTGAAACTCAATCTTTCTATTTCAACACCTTACGCAGCATATGATATGTCTGACTCCATTTTCAATTCAGCAGTTACAGAGATGAGCTGCATAGCAGATTTTGCACTTATACTTGATGCAGAGTTCCTCATAAAAGAAAATAAAATTAACGGAAATATATTGACTTTACTTGATCCGGAATCTCTGAACCATCTATTAAAAAAAATTAATTCAATGATTGATCAAACACCCTGTACCGAATATGAACCATCAAATTATGAAAAATTATGAGCAAATCATCAGGAGGTTTTTACAGATTGGCCTATTCAGGCATAGTTATGGTGGGTATAGGGGACTGCGCAATAGTTAGAAGCCCTGTAAAAATTAAAACCTCCGGACTGGGTTCCTGCCTGGGAATAACCCTCTATGACAGGCAGGAAAAAATAGGAGGCCTTCTTCATACCATGCTTCCGAATATAAAAGAAGCAAGGATAAAGGATAATCCCGCCAAATTTACAGACGCAGGAATAGAGTACCTGGTGGACGAAATAATAAAAAAAGGTGGTTCCAGAAAAAAACTTGAAGCAAAAATTGTCGGGGGAGCAAGCATGTTCGAAAACTCACACATGAATATAGGTGAGAGAAACATAAAGAGTGCGAAAGAAACCCTGACAAAATTGGGAGTGTCAATCATAGCTGAAGATATAGGGAAAAACTATGGACGTACAATAATATTTGATACCTTTACTGGCGACCTCCTCATAAAGACAGTTCTCAGAGGGGATAAAGTAATATGAGAATAAGAAAGACCTTAGAAGGACCTTAAAAACTAATAAAAACTAATAAAAACTAATAAAAATTAATAAAAATTAATAAAAACTAATAAAAACTAATAAAAACCAATAAAAATCCTTAAAAACCAATAAAAATCCTTAAAAATACCTTCTTTTTTAAAATTTTCTTTACAATTTATTTATGGTTTATCTGGCAGAACGTATTTCCTAATTCTATTTTCTGATTCATCCTAACATAATACTCAACTTTTTTTAAGTTCTTTTCTTTGAAAAATTATATATTTGATATAAATATTATAATAGACATTCATTAGCTAATCGATTAAACCGATTAAACCGATTAATTAAACCATCGAAAATAAAAGTACCATAAAACTTTAAGTGTATGCCTGAGATTAAGTAACGCTGCGATTATGTGACTTTTTCTGTACGGCATAAACAATCCAACTGAGCATGAACAACCAGCATAGCAGAAACAATTCGAACACAGCACGAACACAGCATAAATAGTTCAAAAATATCTAAAGCAGGCTAAAAGAAAATAATGCATTATGCTGGACTGTGCTGGATTAAGAATATGCTAAAACATGCTAATTTGTAGCAGATTTCAAGCACAAATGTCAAGCCTGGATATTATAATAATTAATAATGAAAAGTAAACTAGGGGATTTTCATGGAAATCAATGGAGTAGAAATTGAAGATACATATGCAGAAGCGTTTCCGATCAAGATTTCAAGGGTGCTCATAACAGCAGTCACAAAGCGCTGGGCACAGGTAGCAGCCACTGAAGCCACCGGCTTCGGGACATCAGTTATAACTGTCTCTTATACACATCTGACGCTGCCGACGAATAGAG